>JBFJMD010000200.1:0-5454 GCA_041634115.1 Thermoanaerobaculia bacterium
CGAGCGCCTCGGCCAGCGCCCGCGCGCGCGCCGCGACCGCCGCCGGCTCCGGCCGCGACGCCGGGCCGAGGAAGACGGCCAGCGAGCGGCTGCGCAGCGTCGGCAGCAGGTCGAACTGCGAGGGCGCCAGCAGCAGGAAGTGTCGCGGCGCCGAGGCGGGCGGCTCTTCCAGCGTCTTGAGGAGCGCGTTCGCGGCCTCCCCGGTCAGGCTCTCCGCGCTCGCCACCACGAAGACCTGGCCGCGGGCCTCGAACGGCGAGAGCTGCGCCGCGGTCAGGAACTCCTTGGTGGCGTCGACGGAGGTCGAGGTCTTGAGATCGCGCTCGAGCACCCGGAAGTCGGGGTGGAACAGGGCGTCCGGCCCCTCCGGCCAGACGATCCTCCGGCAGTGCCGGCAGCCGCCGCAGGGGCGCCCGTCCGGCGGCCCCTCGCAGAGCAGCAGGCGGGCGAGGCCGAGCGCCGTCGAGCGGCGCTCCTCCGCCGTGCCGCCGTGGAGGATGAGCGACGGGTAGAGCCGCCCGGCGCGGGCCATCGCCTCGGCCCCGGCCGGGTTCATGTCAGGCCAACTCCGCGAACAGGTCGGCCAGCGCCCGGCGGACCTGGGCCTCGGTCGCCTCGTGGCTGCCGGCCGAGTCGATGATCCGGAAGCGCTCCGGCTCGGCCCGCGCCATCTCCAGATAGCCGTTCCGCACCCGGGCGTAGAACTCGACGTCCTCGGAGTCGAGACGGTCGATCCCCTGCTCCTTCTCCGACCGGGCGGGCGAATGGCCGCGCCGGCGCGCCACCTCGGGCGGCAGGTCGAAGAGCAGGGTGCGGTCGGGCCTGCGGCCGCCGGTGGCCAGCCGGTCCACCTCGTCGACGACCTCCAGCGGCACGCCGCGGCCGTGCCCCTGGTAGGCGCGGGTCGAATCGGTGAACCGGTCGCAGAGCACGTGGCGGCCGGCGTCCAGGGCCGGCTCGATCACCCGCCGCAAGTGGTGGCGGCGGCCGGCGAAGATGAGCAGGGTCTCGACGACCCCGTCCACCTCGTTCGAGCCGGAGTCGAGGAAGAGCTGGCGCACGGCCCGGCCGAAGCCGGTGCCTCCCGGCTCCTCGGTGGCGCGGTAGGCGATGCCTGCCTTGTCCAGCCGCCGCGCGGCGCGCAGCAGGTGGGTGGACTTGCCGCTGCCGTCCAGGCCCTCGAAGGTGATGAAGCTCGCCATGCGAGACCGGAAAAATAGCACGGTCCGCCCGGCGCTTGACTTTGCGGGGTCGTTCCTTAAGGATTCCCGGGGCTTCGGCACCGCGCCCGGTCGGCCGACCGAAAATCACCTTCCTACCTGAATGACCAGGGTCTTGATTCCGAGAGAGCGGTCTCACGGGGAGACTCGCGTCGCGGCCACGCCCGAGACCGTCAAGAAGATGGTCGCGCGCGGCCTCGAGCCGCGGCTCGAGGCCGGCGCCGGCGAGGCGAGCCACTTCCCCGACGGCGACTACGAGGCGGCCGGAGCCCGGGTCGGCGACGACCCCGCCCGCCTCTGGCGCGAGGCCGACGTCGTCCTGACGGTCTCGCCGCCCGACGTGCACGAGGACCGCTTCGCAGAGACCCTCGGCAGGCTGCGGCCGGGATCGCTGGCGATCGGCTTCATGGCGCCCTATCGCAACTTCGACACGATCCGCGAGCTGACCGAGCGGCGGGTCGGCGCGCTGGCGATGGAGCTCATCCCGCGCATCACCCGGGCGCAGCCCATGGACGCCCTTTCCTCTCAGGCGAGCGTCGCCGGCTACAAGGCGGCGGTGCTCGCGGCCTCGCGCCTGGGCCGCTATTTCCCGCTGCTGATGACCGCCGCGGGCACGATCCCGGCCGCCCGGGTGGTGATCATGGGCGCCGGGGTGGCGGGCCTGCAGGCGCTCGCCACCGCCAAGCGCCTCGGGGCGGTGGTCGAGGTGTCGGACATCCGCCCCGCGGTCAAGGAGCAGGTGGCCTCGCTCGGCGGCCGCTACATCGACCTGCCGACGCCCGAGAACGTCGAGGGCGCCGGCGGCTACGCCCGCGAGATGGACCGCGAGTTCCTGGCCCGGCAGCGGGCGCTGCTGAAGCAGCACATCGCGGCGGCCGACGTCGTGATCACCACCGCCCAGATCCCGGGCAAGCCGGCGCCGCTGCTCGTCACCCGCGACATGGTGGCGGCGATGCGCCCGGGGAGCGTGATCGTGGATCTCGCCGCCGAGCGCGGCGGCAACTGCGAGCTGTGCAAGCCCGACGTCGAAGTGGTCCACCGGGGGGTGCTCATCCTGGGCCCGGTGAACCTGCCGGCGACGGTGCCGCGCGACGCCAGCACCCTCTACGCGCGCAATGTGCTGGCGCTGCTCTTCCACGTCCTCGACGGGGCCGAGGTGCGCCTCGACCGGGAGGACGAGATCGTCGCGGAGACGCTGCTCACCTGCGACGGCGAGATCACCCACCGGCCGACGGCCGAGCGGCTGCGGGAGGTGCACGCCTGATGGGGACCCTGCTCGTCGGACTCTACGTCTTCGTCCTGGCGATCTTCGTCGGCTTCGAGATCATCACCAAGATCCCGCCGACGCTGCACACGCCGCTGATGTCGGGGGCCAACGCGATCTCCGGGATCACCCTGGTCGGGGCGCTCTACGCGGCCCGCCAGGAGGCGGTCGCGGTGAGCACGGTGCTCGGCTGCCTGGCCATCGTCTTCGCCACCATCAACGTGGTCGGCGGCTTCCTGGTGACCGACCGCATGCTGCGGATGTTCGGCCGCAAGGGCAAGCGGTGAGCGGGCTGATCGCGGCGGTGGTGCCGCTCCTCTACCTGGCTTCGGCGGTGCTCTTCGTCGTCGGCTTGAAGGGGCTGACCCGGATCCGCACCGCCCGCCGCGGCAACGCCATCGCGGCGCTGGCGATGCTGGTCGCGATCGTCACCACCCTGCTCGACATGGGGCTGGTGGACTACCGCTGGATCGTCGTCGGGCTGGCGATCGGCGCCGCCGCGGGCGCCTGGGCGGCGCTCAAGGTCGAGATGACGGCGATGCCCGAGATGGTGGCGCTCTTCAACGGCTTCGGCGGCGGCGCCAGCGCCCTGATCGCGACCTCCTACCTGTGGATCGAGGTGGTCGAGCCGGGGCGCCTCGAGACGGTCGCCGAGCTGCTCGGCGGCGGCTCGGCGACGACGGCGTTCCTGTCGATCCTGATCGGCAGCGTCACGTTCAGCGGCAGCCTGGTGGCGTTCCTAAAGCTGAGCGGCCGGGTCTCGGGGTCGCCGAAGCTGCTGCCCGCCAGGCACGCGCTCAACGCGGCGATCCTGGTCCTGCTGCTCGCCGGCGCCGCCCTCCTGGTGGCGATCGTCTCCGGCCCGGCCGCCGTCGCCGCCGTGGCCGTGGCGCTTCTTGCCCTCAGCCTCGTCCTCGGCGTCCTCATGGTGATCCCGATCGGCGGCGCCGACATGCCGGTGGTGATCTCGCTGCTGAACTCGCTCTCCGGCGTCGCGGCGTCGGCGACCGGCTTCGTCCTCGGCAGCAACGTGCTCATCATCAGCGGCGCGCTCGTCGGCGCCTCGGGGCTGATCCTGACCCAGATCATGTGCGCGGCGATGAACCGCTCGCTCGGCAACGTGCTCTTCGCCGGCTTCGGGCAGGTCGCCGCCGCCGCCGACTCCAGCGAGTACCAGAACGTGCGCTCCTACAGCGCCGAGGAGGCCGCGATGGTGCTCGAGAGCGCCGAGTCGGTCATCTTCGTGCCCGGCTACGGCCTCGCGGTCGCCCAGGCCCAGCACACCGTGCGCGAGCTCTCCGACCTGCTCGAGCGGCGGGGCTGCAAGGTCCGCCACGCCATCCACCCGGTCGCCGGGCGGATGCCCGGGCACATGAACGTGCTGCTGGCCGAGGCCGACATCCCCTATGAGAAGCTGATCGAGATGTCGGAGATCAACCCGGAGTTCAAGACCACCGACGTGGTGCTGGTCGTCGGCGCCAACGACGTCGTCAACCCGGCGGCCGAAGAGGACCCGGCGAGCCCGATCTACGGCATGCCGATCCTCCAGGTCCACCACGCGCGCACGGTCATGGTGATCAAGCGCAGCCTGAGCCCCGGCTTCGCCGGCGTCAAGAACTCGCTCTTCGAGAACGAGAACACGATGATGATCTTCGACGACGCCAAGGCGGCGCTGCAGAAGCTCACGATCGAGATGAAGAGCCTCGCCGAGGCGGCCTGACGCGGCACCGGACCGTGGGCCAGCACGAGATCACGCGCGAGCCGGACGCCGACCAGCTCCGCGTCTTCACCAAGAAGCTCCTCGCCGATCTGCGCGCCCTCGAGCGCATGCTCGAGGAGGGCCAGATCGAGTCGGACGTGCGGCGCATCGGCGCCGAGCAGGAGGTCTTCCTGGTCGATTCGAGCTGGCGGCCGGCGCCGCTCGCCCTCGAGGTGCTGGCGGCGATCGACGACCCCCACTTCACCACCGAGCTGGGCCGTTTCAACATCGAGTTCAATCTCGAGCCCATCACCCTCGGCGGCGACTGCCTGAGCCGCATGGAGGGCCAGGTGGTGGAATTCCTCGAGCGCGCCTCGCGGGCGATGCGGGACCTCGGCGGCGAGGTGGTCCTCACCGGCATCCTGCCGACGCTCGAGAAGTCCGATCTCCACCTCGGCAACATGACGCCGATGACCCGCTACCGGGAGCTCAACGAGGCGATGACGCGGCTGCGCGGCCGCGAGTACGACTTCCGGATCAAGGGCCGCGACGAGCTGCTGATCCAGCACGACAACGTGATGCTCGAGGCCTGCAACACCAGCTTCCAGGTCCATTTCCAGGTCTCGCCCGAGGAGTTCGCGCGCCGCTACAACCTGGCGCAGGCGGTGGCGGCGCCGGTGCTCGCCTGCGCCACCAACTCGCCGCTCCTCTTCGGCCGCCAGCTCTGGCGGGAGACGCGCATCGCCCTGTTCCAGCAGTCGATCGACACCCGCGTCCCGATTCCCGCCATGCGCGAGCTGCGGCCGCGGGTCTCCTTCGGCCGCCAGTGGGTGGAGCGCTCGGTGCTGGAGATCTTCCGCGAGGACGTCGCCCACTTCCGGGTGCTGATGAGCTCCGAGATCGACGAAGACCCGCTGGAGGCGCTGGCGGCGGAGCGGGTCCCCACCCTCCCCGCCCTGCGCCTCCACAACGGCACCATCTACCGGTGGAACCGGCCCTGCTACGGCATCTCGGACGGCAAGCCGCACCTGCGGATCGAGAACCGGGTCCTGCCCTCGGGTCCGACGCCGCGCGACGAGGTGGCGAACGCCGCCTTCTGGTTCGGCCTGATGAGCGGCCTCGCGGGGATCTACGAGGACATCACCCGGGTGATGGACTTCGAGGTGGCGCGCGAGAACTTCGTGGCCGCGGGCCGGCTGGGGCTCGGCGCCCAGTTCTCCTGGCCGGGCCGCGACAAGGTCCCGGCCCCGGAGCTCGTCCTGACGGAGCTC
>JBFJMD010000201.1:0-5432 GCA_041634115.1 Thermoanaerobaculia bacterium
CCGAGGAGCGGCTGGTCCTGGACCGGGAGCGGATCGCCGAGCTCGGTCTCTCGGTGCGCGAGGTCGGCCGGACGCTCCTCGCCAACGTCGCCGGCATCGAGGCCGGCCGCTACCGCGAGGGGGGCTACGAGTTTCCGATCAGCGTGCGGCTGCGGCGCGAGGACCGGCGGACCGCGGACGACCTGGCGGGGGTGACGCTGCGCACCCCGAACGGCGCCGTGGTCGCGCTCTCCAGCCTGGTCGAGCGGCGGCGGGGCCTGGGGCCGGTGGAGATCGACCGCGTGGACGGCCAGCGGGTGACCTATCTGACCGCCAACCTCGAGAGCGGCGTCGCCCTGGGCGACGCGGTCGAAGGCGTGCGCCGCGCCCTGGAGGGCCTCGAGCTGCCGCGCGGCTTCTCGATCCTCTACGGCGGCCAGTACGAGGAGCAGCTCGCGGCGCGGCGGGACTTCGCCATCGCCATCGTGATGGCGCTGGCGCTCGTCTACATGCTGATGGCGGCGCAGTTCGAGCGCTTCATCGATCCACTGATCGTCATGCTGGCGGTGCCGATGGCGCTCATCGGCGTGGTGCCGACCCTGGTGTTGACCGGGACGACCGTCAACATCCAGAGCGTCATGGGGCTGGTGATGCTCATCGGCATCGTGGTCAACAACGCCATCGTGCTGGTGGACGCCGTCAACCTGCTGCGGCGCGAGCAGCACATGGGCGCCGCCGACGCGGTGATCGAGGCCGGCCGGCTGCGTCTGCGCCCGATCCTGATGACCACCGCCACCACGGTGCTGGGTCTGGCGCCGCTGGCCCTCGGCCTGGGGGTGGGCGGCGAGATCCAGGCGGCGCTCGCCCGGGTCGTGATCGGCGGTCTTCTGGCCTCGACCCTGGTCACCCTGCTGCTCATCCCGGTGACCTACACCACCGTCGCCGGCTGGCTGGCGCGGGCCCGCGCCGCGCGCCGCCACTGGAGCGAGGAGTCGGACCAGCAGGCGACCGCCTGAGGCCCGGACGTCGCGATGAGCCGACGAGGTTCCAGGCTGGGGCAACCTCCTCGAAGACTTCGCCCGCCACGACCTCGACAACTCCGCCCCCGGGCCGTGGCCGGGGTCTTCGCCGCCGAGGTGGCATGGCGCGGCCGGAAGCCGGCGCGCTACGAGACGCCGGAGTACTCTTTCGAGATCTCCTCGAGCTGAGACCGCGGAAGTCCCGGACTATCTCTGCATGCCCGTCGGCGGCGCGGGCGGCGCGGGGGAGTCCGACTGGAGCCGCGCCAGGCGCGCCGGCGTCGCGTTGGGCACGTTCTTCTTCAGCCAGGCGACGAGGTCCACCCACATCCCGCTCTGGTCGCCCCGGCTCGGCATGATGCCGGCGCTGGGCAGCTCGATGGTCACGACCGGCAGCCCCAGGTGGATGCCGGCGAAGCGGCCGAGCGACCCCGGGTAGGTGCCCATCTGCTTGAGAAACAGCGGGCCGAGCCGCTCGGGCGGCTCCGGCGGGCCGTCGTAGTCGACGACGTGGCTCGGCGCGTGGACCGCCACGATCGCGTCGGGCCGGAAGGTCTCGATCTGCTGGTGCAGCCAGCGGGACTCGGGCTCGCTCAAGGGCGCCTCCCCGGGGTAGCGGCGGGGATTGCGCGAGGTCCGCCGCACCCAGTAGTCCTCCGCCTCGACCTGCCAGTTGGGGCTGGGGAAGTTGCGGTTGAGATCGACGCCGCGGTCGTTCATGCGTTGGGACGTCTCGCGCAGCAGGCCGTCGGGATTGACCAACGGCGCGACGCGCCAGTGGAAGAGCCCGGAGTGGTTGCGGTCGAGCGTGTCGAGCCAGGTGAAGACGATGCTGACGGACGCGAACTCGTCGCCGTGGATGCCGCCGAAGAGAAGCACCCGGCCGAGCGGCTCGCGCGCCGGCAAAGGCGGGTACTCGGCCATCAGGATCGGCGTCCCCTGGCTCGAGCGCGCTCCGGAAGGCCGCAGGCGGCTCCCGGTGCAGTCGTCGAGGGACACGCTGCCGAGCTTGGCGGCGATGCGCTCGCAGGTCCGCAGGAGCTCCCCCGGGTCGCTCGGCTCTTCCACCGCCGCGGGCAGGACCGCGTCCGCCGGCTTCGGCACGGTCGGCTCGGGCGAGACCGCCGGCAGGTCGACGGGCTCGAGCGGCGCCGTGGGCTCCGAGCCCGTCATCCTCCAGCCGAAAAGGACGAGGAGCAGCGCCGCGAGGGCGCCGACGGAGAGCCTCGTCCGCGTCGCGTCGAAACGACCGAACCGGCGCGCGGCGCGCCGCAGCCGGCCGGTCTGCCTCCTGGCGGGTCGGCGCCTCATGCGATCTTGATGTGCCACGGCTCGTGACGCACGCCGAACGGGTTGGTTTCCGTGTAACGGATGTCCACGTAGCCGAGGTCGATGAGCCGCTTGTACTCCGGCGTCTCGGCGAACTCGGCGGAGAAGTTCTTGAGCCCGAAGCCGCTGCGACCGACGTCGAAGTCGCCGACGGCGTGGTAGGAGTAGCCCGGCGGCGCCAGCGACCGGGAGGCCTGCGAGAGGTTGCCGCCGGTCCGCACCGCCTTCGAGAGGAAGAGCTGGTACTGCTTGACCACGTTGCGGATGCCGGAGGTCAGCAGGATGCCGTCACCGAGGTCGCGGCGGATGCGCTCGAACTTGCGGAGCGGCTCGCCGCGCAGCAGGAAGTGCCCCGTCGAGGGGATCAGCTGGACGTCCCGCGCCGCGAAGGTCGCGGTCTGGCGCCGCAGGACCTTCGGGCCGTAGAAGCCGTAGCGGGCGGCGTCGGCGTAGAACATCTCGTCCAGGAACTCCAGCTCGGCGGGCGGGAAGACGCCGATCTCGTCGTAGCGGGCGGCGTAGCGCAGGAGGTGGTCGAAGGAGAGCAGATTGAAGTTGCCGTGGCCGATCACCCGCACCGCCCGCTCGAGGCGCGCGGCGGTCGCGACGAGCAGCTGCCATCGCGACTCGTCCAGGAGGAAATCGTCGGGGAAGGAGCGGTCGAAATCGCGGATCTTGTGCAGGCGGTCGTGGTCCCCGCGGTGGCGCGCGCCCTCGTCCGAGGTCGGGTCGAGGGGCTCGAACCCGGTCGGCGGGTCCGCCGAGGCGACGGCCTGCCGCGGTCGCCTCGTGGTGCCGCGCCCGTCCAGCAGGAGAGCCAGGCCGCCCAGCGGGACGGCCTTCATGAGCTCCCTGCGGCTGATGAGCTTCATCCGCGGTCCGAATCACCCGGGTCGATCGGAACTGCCTGCCAACCCCTGGGGCGCGTCGCGCTATCTTAGTACAGTTTTCCGCCGGCTCGACGGTTGGAGATTTCGGCGATCCTCGACCGGAGCCAGAAAGCGCGATGGGGACACCCGCGTGCGCGGGTGTCCCCATCGGTCCTCGATCGTGACGCTTCGCTCGGCGGCCTCAGCCCGCGGCAACCTCGGCGGCGGGCGGCAGCGGCTCCGGCACCCGGTTGTGGATCGGGCGGATCGTCCGCAGATACGCGTAGATCGACTTCAGGTCCTCGTCGGTCATCTGGCGGTAGACCTGCCACGGCATCGGCGGCAGGATGGGTCTCGAGACCCCCCAGTGGCGGCCGCTGCGGATCGTGTTGACGAAGATTTCCTCGGTCCAGATGCCGATGCCGGTGTTCTCGTCGGGCGTCAGGTTGGCGGTGAAGCTCACCCCCCAGGGACCGGCGAAGGCGGTGTTGGTGGCCGCGGTGGCCACCACCCAGGGGCCGTCGCCGAGGTCCGGCGCCGGCGGCATCACGAGCTCTTCGGGGTGGCCCTGGAGCGCCCGGGTCATGTCGGGCTCCGGGCCCTCGGGCCCCACGACCCACGGCGTGTGGCAGTCGTGGCATCCCGAAGTCGAGACCAGGTATCGGCCCCGCTCGACCCGATTCTTCGCGATCGTCTCTGCAGCCGGCCTGACGACCGCACGCGCCAGGGCGGCGACCGCCAGGGCCGCCACCGCGATTCCGACAATGGCTACTTTCTTCTTCATGGTCCGTCCTCCTTGCGAGCGGCGATCGCGAGTCCGTCGATCGCCATGGAGGGCACTCTAGAGGGGGTCGAACCGGGAAAACTTCGACCGTTCGGGCCAATTCTCGGTCCGACGTAGGGAGAGGTCCTGGTCCGATCGGACCAGTCGACGGCGCCGCGAGCCGGACGAGGCCGCGAGCTAGACGAGGCCGTTGCGGGCCGCGAAGGCGGAGGCGGCGGCGCGGGAGGGCAGGTCGAGCCGGGTCAGGATGTCGGCGATGTGCCGCTTGACGGTGAACTCGCTGACGAACAGGCGCTCGCCGATCTCCCGGTTGCTCAGGCCCTCGGCGACGAAGCGCAGGACCTCGCGCTGGCGGGGAGTCAGGCCGTGGACCTTGCGACGGTCGTCGGGCGGCGCCGCCGACGGCTCGCCGGCCGCGGCCTCTTCGCCCAGCTCCCGGAGCGCGGCCTCGACCCGCTGGGCCTCGCCGTGGGCGCCGATCTCCTCGAGCTGGGCGCGGGCGAGCACCAGCTCCTCGCGGGCGGCCCCGAGGTTGCCGAGGCGGTGGAGGACCCGCGCCAGGTCGAGCCGGGTGCGACCCGTCTCGAAGGGCGAGCCGGTGCGGCCGAACCGATCGACGGCCTCCTCCAGGCGGACCTTGGCCTCCTCCAGGTCGCCGGCGGCCGCCGCCAGCAGGCCCTCGCCGGCGCTGAGGGTCGCCCGGATCGCCTCGGTGCCGACGCCCGGGGCGATCGACCGCAGCTCGGCGACGCACTCCCCGGCGCGGGAGAGCTCGCCGAGGCCGCACCAGGCGGGAACCAGGATCGCCAGCCCCGGCACCCTCTGTATCCGGTCGCCGGCCGGCAGGCGCCGGAAATAGCGCTCCACGAGCTCGACCGCGGCGCCGAAGTTGCCCTGATCGAGGGCCAGGGCCGCCCGGCCGAGGGAGGCCAGGGGGCTCGCCTCGCCACGGGCGAAAAGCGCCACGGCCTCGTCGTATCGGCCCTGCCGGCGGCGCAGGTCGCCCAGCCGCGCGGCGCGGAACGGGGCGGGCCCCGGAGCGACCGGCTCCAGCTCGCTGGCGGCGGCTTCGAGCTCCTCCTCGGCCTCCTGGAACGCGCCGCGCCAGATCAGGATCGCGGCGTGGTGCTCCCGGCAGTAGCTCATCCGGTAGTCGATCCGCATCCGGCGCGAGCCCTCGCGCGCGACCTGCAGCCACTGCGAGGCGCGGTCGAAGTCCTGGGTCAGCTCGCAGGCGCGCAGCATGTAGCAGTAGGCCTGGCCGACCGCCTGGATGTCGGCCAGCTCGCCGCTGGCGGCGGCGGTGGCCGCCTCGTCGAGCCGCTCGAGCCCGTCGCGGACCTGCCCCTCCGCGACCAGGGTGAGCCCCTCCATGCCGACGGCGAAGAGCTCGACCTCGCGCAGCTCGAGAGACCGGGCGAGCGCCAGGCCCTCGGCGAGCCGGCGCCGCCC
>JBFJMD010000202.1:0-5431 GCA_041634115.1 Thermoanaerobaculia bacterium
CCGCAGGCCACCAGCAGGCCGTCGGGCGGCAGCAGGCGGACGAGGTCCTCGTAGGCGGCGACGAGCTTCGCCGGCTCCGGGTAGAGGTCGGCGTGGTCGTACTCGACGCTGGTCAGGATCACCGTCTCCGGCCGGTAGTGGAGGAACTTGGGCCCGCGGTCGAAGTAGGCGGCGTTGTACTCGTCCCCCTCGACGATGAAGCGCTCGCCGGAGCCGCGGGCGAAGCTCACCCCGAGGTCGCGCGGCACGCCGCCGACCAGGAAGCCGGGGTCGGCGCCGCAGTCGCTCCACACCCAGGCGGCGAGCGACGAGGTCGTGGTCTTGCCGTGGGTGCCGGCGACGACGAGCGGCCGCCGCTCGGCGAGGAAGAAGCGCCCGAGGGACTCGGGCATCGAGATCCGGGGCAGCCGCAGCCGCTCCGCCTCGACCGCCTCGGGGTTGGTGCGCGGCACCGCGTTGCCGACCACGACCAGGTCGGGCGGCGGCGCCAGGTGCGCGGGGTC
Source organism: Thermoanaerobaculia bacterium (assembly GCA_041634115.1). Taxonomy (GTDB): domain Bacteria; phylum Acidobacteriota; class Thermoanaerobaculia; order Multivoradales; family JAHEKO01; genus JBFJMD01. Next base: position 504 of record JBFJMD010000202.1, read on the forward strand.
GAAGCCGGCGAGCGGCTCGATCCCGGCCCCCTCGAGCAGGGTGCTCATCGGCGGGTAGAGGGGGCCGTCGCTGCCCCGCACCCGGTGCCCGGCCTCTTTGAGCAGGCAGGCCAGCGGCGCCATGCCGGTGCCGCCGATGGCGATCAGGTGGATCGTGAGCGGGGACTCTGCCATCGCCGGCGGGCGGGATCGGGACTTTGCGGCGGTAGGGCGATTGTATAGCATCGGGCCATGAATCGAAGCAGGCGCTGGCACCTCTTCGTCGCGGCGCTCGCCGCGGCGCCGCTCCTGATGGCGCAGACCGGCGCGGCGCCCGGGCCCAAGGCCCGCGTGCAGCAGCCGGTGCACGACGTCGGCGCGGTGGAGAAGGGCGAGGAGATCTCGCACGATTTCGTCATCCGCAACGAGGGCAACGCGACCCTCGAGATCACCGAGGTCAAGCCCTCGTGCGGCTGCACGGTCGCCGACTACCCGCGCAAGATCGAGGCCGGGGCGTCCGGCACGATCCGCTCGGTGGTCGAGACCAAGGACTTCAAGGGTCCGATCGCCAAGTCGGTGGCGGTCTTCACCAACGATCCCGACAACCCGCGGATCGATCTCACCGTCAAGGCGAACGTCAAGACGCTGGTCGAGGTGAGCCCGGGCTACGCGCGCTTCGTCGTGGTCCAGGGCGAGAAATACGACGCGGCCGAGCTGACGCTCTGGGCGCCGGAGAAGCCGGACCTCGAGGTCCTGGGCGCCGACTCCCCCTACCCGTTCCTGAAGGTCTCCCACCGGCTGATCGAAAGCGGCGAGGACGGCGAGAAGAAGAAGGGCAACGAGTGGCGGATCACGCTGTCGCTCGCGGGCGACGCCCCGGTCGGCCCGATGGCCGACTTCGTTACCGTCAACACCGACCACCCGCGCCAGAAGCAGGTGAAGATCCCGGTCTCCGGGTTCGTGCGGCCGACCCTGGCGGTGGTGCCGCAGATCTTCGACTTCGGGACCCGCGAGATCGCCGAGCCCTACCCCGCCAAGATCGAGGTCAAGGTCCTCGGGGTGGACGACGTCGAGCTGGGCGAGATCGCGACCGACGTCCAGGGCCTCGAGGCCCGGGTCGAGCCGCTCGAGGAGGGCCGGCTCTACAACCTCGTGATCACGCTCAGGCCCGAGATGAAGAAGGGCAAGACGACCGGCACCCTGACGGTCAAGACCTCGAGCCCGCGCCAGCCGGTGCTCGACATCCGGGTCACCGGCACCGTCCTCTAGGCCGAACCCGGGGCCGCTACTCCGGCTCCCCCCAGAGCTCTTTCTCGGACTTCGCCGGCGCCGGCCGGCGCGGCCCCCGCTCCACCACGCTCTCGATCTCCGCGAGGGTCGCCGCGAGCGCCCGCCGCTGGTGACCGGCGAGCTCGGCGATCCCGGCGAGGGCGAGGTCGAGGAGCGCGTCGAGCTCGGCGCGGCTGAAGCTGCGCCTCTCTCCCGTCCCCTGAACCTCGATGATCCGGCCGCCGTCGGACGCCACCACGTTCATGTCCACCTCGGCGGCGCTGTCCTCGGCGCCCGCCAGGTCGAGCAGCGGCACCCCCTCGAGGATGCCGACGGAGACCGCGGCCATCTGCTCGCGGATCGGCCAGCGGGCGATGTCGCCGGTGAGGAGGAGCTGGGCGAAGGCCTGGACGGCGGCGACGTAGGCGCCGGTGATCGCCGCGGTGCGGGTGCCGCCGTCGGCCTGCAGCACGTCGCAGTCCAGGATCAGGGTGCGGTCGGGGAAGGCCTCGAGATCGACGACCGCCCGCAGGCTGCGCCCGATCAAGCGCTGGATCTCGGCGCTGCGCCCCGCCGGGCGGCCGCGCGAGACCTCGCGCGTCGAGCGGGTCTGGGTCGCCCGCGGCAGCATCGCGTACTCGGCGGTCGCCCAGCCCCGGCCGCTGCCGACGAGGAAGGGGGGCACCCGGTTCTCGATCGAGGCCGAGACCAGGACCCGCGTGTCGCCCAGGGAGATGAGCGCCGAGCCCTCGGCGAACTTCATCGCGCCGAGCTCGATCTCGACCGGGCGCAGCGCGTCCGCCGCCCTCCCGTGCGGCCGCGCGACCGCCGTCTTCGTCGTCATCCCCGCCATTGTAGCGCCCGGACCTGTGCCGGGCGCCCGGATCAGGTGCGCCCCCCACAGGTGGGGCGCTACCACGGCTCGAGGTAGCGCCCGGACCCGTGCCGGGCGTTCGGATCAGATCCGCCCCCCACGGATGGGGGCGCTACCCTGCCACGAGGTCGCGGCGCGCCTTGAGCGGGCGCGAGGTGTCGAGGTGGCCCGAGAACGAGATCTGCTGCTGGCCGTTCCAGAGCAGCACCACGCCGCGCACCTCCGGCAGGTTGAGAAGCACCGTGTTGACGACGCTGTAGACGGCGAGCATCTCCGCCAGCGAGCCCGCCGAGGGGGGCGCCGCCAGCTCCGACGACGAGAGGTCGACGTAGGCCACCCCGTCGGGCGAGATGAAGACGTCGCCCAGCTCGACCCCCGCCGGGAACGGCGGGTGGAGTGGAGGCTCCACCGGCGCCGTCAGCAGCGCGCCGACGATCTCCCGCAGCAACTCCTCGGACTCTCCGGCGGCGGGCCACGGACGCTCGGCGGGGTAGAGCTTGCCCCGGCGCCCGGGAAAGTAGAGCTGCAGCGTCGAGCGCTCCTCCGGCAGGCCCGGGGCCGCGGCTTCGGCGGCGGCGCCCTCGCCCACCGCCGGGGCGCGCCGGCCGGCGAACCAGAGGCCGAGCGCCGCCGCCGCGAAGACGAAGGCGGTGCCGAAGAGGATCGCCGCCGCCTGGCGGCTCATCTGTCGAACTCGGCCGAAGCGGTCTTGGTGCCCTCGAGCTGGGCGCGGTAGCGGCTCACCGCGCGCACCAGCGCGTCGGTCAGCCGCACGCGGTACTCCGAGTCGTTCAGCCGCGTCTCCTCCGCCGGGTTGCTGAGGAAGCCCAGCTCGACGAGGACCGCCGGCATCGCGGCGCCCATCAGCACCCGGAACGGGGCCTGCTTGACGCCCCGGTTGCGCAGGTCGAGGGTGGCGTTGAGCTCGTCCTGGATGAGCCGCGCGAGCCGCTGGCTCTCGGCCATGTAGTGGCTCTGGGCGAGGTCCCAGAGGATGAGCTGGAGGTCGTAGAGCGGGTCGCCGTCGCCGCCGCCGACCGCCGCGGCGCGGTTCTCGGCCTCGGCCGCCAGGGCGGCGCGCTCGTCGGAGGCCTCGAGGCTGGAGAAGTAGGTCTCGGCGCCGTGGGCATCGGGCTCGACCGAGGAGTTCAGGTGCAGCGAGATGAAGAGGTCGGCCTTGTACTGGTTGGCGAGGGCCGAGCGCGTGTCGAGCGGCAGCTCGGCGTCCTCGTCGCGGGTCAGGACGACCTTGACCGGCAGCCGGCCCTCGAGCTGGCGCTTCAGGCCGCGGGCCAGCACCAGGGTCAGGTTCTTCTCGGTCGACCCCGATTTGCCCTGGGCGCCGGTGTCCGAGCCGCCGTGCCCGGGGTCGATGACGATCGTCCGGATGCCGTCGCCGCGGCGGCGCGGCGGAGCCGCCGGGGCGCGCGGCGCCGCCCGCGCCGACGGCGTGCCGCGGAAGAGGTCGAAGACCAGCCGGAAGGGCTGCTCGAGGACGTAGTCCTGGACCTCGGCCTCCGCCGCGAGCTCGAAGCGGATGCGCTCGGCGTCCATCGCCAGGCGCCGAACGAACGGGTCGGGGGGAAGGCCGCGGGCGTCGGGCGGCCGCAGCCGGTCGCCGACCATCTCGATCTCCACCGCCCGCGGCTTGCGCAGGACCCGGTAGCGGGGCCGCTCCGGGAACTGAAAGACCAGCGTCGTCACCCCCTGGAGATGCACCAGGTCGTAGGAGACCGCCAGCTCCCGGAGCTGCCGGCGCCGCACCGAGAGGGTGCGCTCGCGGGCGTCCCAGCCGATGTCGTAGCCGAGGATCTGGCCGAAGGTCGAGCGCAGCAGGTCGATCGGCACGTGGAGCCCGCCGGCGCCGGCGACGGGCGCCTGCGAGAGGTCGAAGATCTCCTCGCCGACGGTCATCGCGCGGCTGTCGGGCCCGAAGATGAACGTCGACTGGCTCAGCGTGAGCTCGTGGCTCTGGCCCAGGGGCCCGACCGCCAGGTCGCCGCCCAGGCGGGCGGCGAGCGGCTGCAGCGCCACCAGCGGTCCGGCCGCGGTCAGGGTGTAGGGAAGCGGCACGCGGCCGGAGTCGAGCTCCAGCGTGGCGTTGCCGGACTCGAGCACCGGCAGCCCCGGCTCCTCCTCCGCCGCGGGCAGGGCCGCGGTCGCCAGGAGCAAGAGGAGTAAGATCAGGGCTTCGACCAGGGCGGGGCGCGAAGCGGTCACGCCGGAGAGGATACCATCGCCCAGGCGGCGGCAGCCCGGGCAGAGAGGGCCGGTCCATGGACATCCGACAGTTTCGATTGGTGCTCAAGGCGCGCGACTTCGACGCCACCTGCCGCTTCTACGGCGAGGTCCTGGCGCTGCCGCGGCTGCGGAGCTGGGACCAGAACACCGGCCGCGGGGCCATCTTCCAGGCCGGCAGCGGCGCCGTCGAGGTGCTCGGCCAGGCCCGCGGGGCGGGCGGCTCGCAGGACGACGAGGCCTTCCGCTACCAGGGTCCCAAGCAGAAGCTCAGCCTGACCCTGGTCGTGCCCAGCGCCGAGGAGGCCTACGAGGAGCTCATCTTCCGCGAGAAGAACATCCCCGGCGGCCTGCGCCGCGACGACGACGGCGTCCTCGTCTTCGAGACCCACGACCCCGACGGCGTCAGGGTCTTCTTCCGCGAAGAAGAAGAGGGGTAGCGCCCTCCCAAACCGATCTGTTACTCTCCCGCCGCCCCTTTTGTGGCGCGTTCGTCTAGGGGTCTAGGACGCCGGCCTCTCACGCCGGTAACACGGGTTCGAATCCCGTACGCGCTACCACTTCTAAG
>JBFJMD010000203.1:0-5430 GCA_041634115.1 Thermoanaerobaculia bacterium
AAGCACGGCCTGAACTACGTGATCGACGTCTACCTGCCGCGCAAGATGGCCGCGACCGGGAGCTTTCTACCCTGATCCGGGGCCGACGGCGGGGCTCCCGCCGCCGGCCTCCCTGCGCGCCGACCGGCCGGTGCGGTAGAATCATTTCCAGATTCGCGATGTTCTCGTTGCCCGGCCACCCGGGCCCGATGTCGAAAGGGGGAGCCGCCATGCTCGGACCGTTCGAAGCGCGCCGCACGCTCGCGTCCGCGAGATCGTTGCGGCCTGCGGCGAAGCGCGCCGCTGCGCTCTCCCTGGCGCTGCTGTTTCTCGGCGTCACCGCCGTCTCGGACGCGAGCGGCGAGAGCCGCTATCGCGAGACCGGCCCTGAGCTCGGCCTCGACCTCGGGGTGACGAGCTTCGACGACGCGGCGGCGCGAGACTCCGGCTTCCGGCTGTCCGCCCGCGGCGGCTGGCACTTCACCGACCGCTTCCAGCTCGAGCTCCAGTACGCCGACGCCGAGAGCGGCGAGATCGACGACCACGCGCGGCTGTGGTCCACGTTTCTGAACGCGCTCGTCAACTTCCACCCGAGCGACAACGTCAGCCCCTATCTCCTCTTCGGCGCCGGCCGCGCCAAGCTCGAGGTCGGGGGCCGGGACAAGGCGGGCAGCGCGGCGCAGATCGGCTTCGGCAGCCGCTTCTCGCTCCCGGGCGACGAGCGCTTCGCCGGCCGGGTGGAGGCGACGCTCCTGCGCGAGAGCGCCTTCGGCCTCGGCGACAACCTCCACTTGAGCGTCACGGGAGGGATCAGCTTCCGGCCCGGCCGGCGGCTGCTGGTCGGCGCGATCGCGGGGCGCGTCGCCACCGGTCCGGCGGACGCGGGGCGGCCGCTGGCCGGTGTGGGCGTGCGCCTGGCGAGCGCCGGCTCCGAGATTGCATCGACCACCTCGGACGCCGAGGGGCTCTTCGGCTTCGAGGAGCTGACCGAGGGGAGCTACCGGGTGGCGCTCGAGGTCGCCGACCTGCCCGCGGACTTCTGGATCGATCTCGGGGCCGCGGCGGTCGACGTCGAGGTCCTCGCCGGCCAGACGGCCGCGGTCGATTTCACCGCCGCGCTCAGGGAGCCGGTCGCCCTCTCGGCCGCGGAGTCGGCCGGCGTCATCGCCGGCCGGGTCGGGGTGGACGCCGACGGCGACGGCGAGGCGGGGGCGGGCGAGACGCCGCTCGGCGGGACCGAGGTCCTGCTCTCCCGCGCCGGAGAGCGCGTCGCCGCGACGCGCTCCGGCGGCGACGGAGGGTACGGGTTCGAGCGCCAGCCGCCGGGCTCCTACGAAGTGCGGATCGCGGCCGACAGCCTGCCCGCGCGCTACCGGCTCGGCACCGGCGCGCGCGCTCTCGTCGTGGTTCCCTTCGAGGTGGGCCTGATCGCGACCGAGAGCTGGGGCGAGGTCGGCGGCGCGGTGCGGGTGGACGAGAACGGCGACGGCAAGGCGGCGGAGACCGAGCGCGGCCTGGGCGGCGTCGGCGTCCAGATCTCCAGCGCCGGACGGCGCGTGGGCGAGGCGGAGAGCGGCGCCGACGGCGGCTTCGGGCTCGGGCGCCAGTCGCCGGGCGAATACCTGGTCGAGATCCTCGAGGCGACGCTGCCGAGCGGCTACCGGGTCGGCGAGGGCATCTCCTCGATCGAGATCCGGGTGCCCTACTCGCTCGGTCTGCTGGCGCTCGCCCGCGGCGACGACGTCGTCGGCCGGATCTGGGTCGACGAGGACGACGACGGCCGCCGCGGCCGCGACGAGCGCCCGCTGGCCGGGGTCGGGATCGACCTGGCCAAGGGCGAGCGCTCGGTCGGCGCCGCGGCCACCGACCGCACCGGCGGCTTCCTGCTCGGCACCGAGGGCCCGGGCCGCTACGCGGTCTCCGTCGTCGCGTCGAGCGTGCCCGCCGGCTACCGGGTGGGCCGCGGCATGTCGCCGCGCTACGTCACCGTGCTCGAGCGGATCGCCGCCGGGATGAGCGTGGCCGAGGGCGACGGCGCGATCTCCGGCGAGCTCTGGGCGGACCTGGACGAGAACGCCGAGCGCGGCCCCAACGAGCCGCCGATCCGGGACGTCGAGGTCGAGCTGTCGCGCGAGGACCAGCGGTTGGCCGCGGCCCGCAGCGACGGGGCGGGCGCCTTCGACCTCGGGCCGCAGGAGCCCGGAAGCTACCGGCTCGACGTGGTCGAGAGCACCCTGCCGGCGGGCTACTTCCTGGCCCCCGGCGCCTCGCCGCAGTTCGTCGAGGTGGCGGAGCGGCTGGGCTCGATCACCGTCCGGGTCTGGCTGGACGCCGATTTCGACGGCCAGGCGCAGCCCGGCGAGGAGGCCATCGCGGGGGTCGAGGCGCAGCTCCTGCGCGGAGACCGGGCCGTGGCCACCGGCGTGACCGGGGCCGACGGCGGCTTTACCTTCGAAGAGCTCGAGCCCGGCGACTACCTGGTGCGGATCACCGCCGAGCCGGACGGCCGGCGCTACTGGGTCGGCACCGGCATGCTGCCGAAGCGGATCGCTCTCGCCCCCGACCAGCAGGCCGTGGCCGCTTTCGCGCTGCAGGCCCAGCGCTCCCCATTCCTCCTCTGGCCGCTCTGGCTCCTGCTCCTGCTGCTGGCCGTCTACGCCCTGATCCACCTGCTGCTGCGCAAGCGGCGCTACGGCCGCATGCTGGCGCCGTGCTGGATGCCCTGGCCGCCGGGCGACCGCAAGAAGAGCGCCGCCCTGCTGCGCGAGCTCCAGGAAATGAAGAAGCCGGGAGCCCGCAAGACGCTGGAGAAGCTCAACTCCATCCGCGGCCGGCTGGGCAAGCTCACCTGCGCCCGGCCCGAGGTCGCGACCGAGCTCTTCCTCTCCTACCGCGGCGTCCGCGGCTGGTCCGAGATGTACGAGATGGTCGAGCAAATGTCGCCGGCGCTGGCCGCGACCGCGCTCGTTCTGCAACAGAAGGCCTTCGCGCTCAACCGCGACGGCCGCGGCGACGAGGCGGAGAAGATCCTGACCGAGCTGCGCGCCAAGGAGGGCCCCAGCCCCGAGACCAACGGCATCCTGGGACGCGTCTACAAGGACCGCTGGGAGTCGGCGGCGCTCGACGAGGCCCAGCTCCGCAAGTCGCTGGACACCTATCTCGAGGGCCACCGCTCCGACCCCTCGGACCCCTACCCGGGGATCAACGCGCTGACCCTGATGGAGTCGTTCGCCGAGCCGCCCGCCGAGCGCGGGCGCCTGCTGGCCGACGTCCGGCGCGCCGTCGAGGGGCGCAAGGCGAAGTCCGAGCCCGACTACTGGAACTCCGCGACCCGGGTCGAGCTGGCGGTCCTGAGCGGCGACGAGGGCGAGGCGCGCGCGGCCCTCGAGGCCGCGCTGGCCGCCCCGCACGACCCCTGGCAGCCCGAGACCACGGCCCGCAACCTGAAGCTCATCCAGGCCGCCCGCCGCCGCCACGGCCGCGACGTCCCGGCCTGGCTCGGAGAGATCATCGGCCGCCTGGAAGCCGCGGTTCCCGAAGGGTAGCGCCCGGACCCCGTGCCGGGCGTCCGGATCGAATGCCGGGCGGCGGTACGATGGGCGCATGAAGATCGCCCTCGTCCAGCAGGCCGCCACACGAGACAAGGCCGCCAACCTCGCACGCGGCCTCGAGGCCTTCGACCGGGCCGCCGCCGCCGGCGCCGACCTCGTCTGCTACGCGGAGCTCGCCTTCGAGCCCTTCTACCCCCAGAGCGCCGCCGGCCCCGGCGTCGCGGAGCTCGCCGAGCCGGTGCCCGGCCCGATGACCGAGGCCTTCGCCCGCCGCGCCGCCGAGCGCGGGGTCGTCGCCGTCCTCAACCTCTTCGAGCGCGCCGGCGACAAGACCTTCGACTGCTCGCCGGTGATCGACGCCGACGGGCGTCTCCTCGGCCGCACCCGCATGGTCCACATCACCGACTACGCCTGCTTCCACGAGCAGGGCTACTACGCCCCCGGCGACACCGGCGCCCCGGTCTACGAGACCCGCGCCGGGCGGATCGGGGTGGCGATCTGCTACGACCGGCACTATCCCGAGTACCTGCGCGCCCTGGCGCTGGCCGGAGCCGAGCTGGTCGTGGTGCCGCAGGCGGGCGCGGCGGGGGAGTGGCCGGAGGGTCTCTTCGAGGCCGAGATGCGGGTCGCCGCCTTCCAGAACGGCTACTTCACCGCGCTGTGCAACCGGGTGGGCCGGGAGGAGCGCCTCGACTTCGCCGGCGAGTCGTTCGTCTGCGACCCGGCCGGCCGCGTCGTGGCGCGGGCGCCGGCCGGCGAGGAGGCCATCCTCTACGCCGACCTCGACCTGGCCGAGGCCGCCGATTCCCACGCCCGCCGGCTCTTCCTGCGCGACCGCCGCCCCGGGCTCTACGGCGACTGGCTGTGCTAAGCTGAGGCCAGAGATACGGACGTCAACCGAGGGCGGCGCACCCGGCAACGAGAGCCGGAGTGAGCCCTTGCCACAACGGCCGGCGCGTGCCGGAGCGAGGCGAGCCCGCCGGGCGTCCCCGTCTCGGAAGACGGCCGCGTGGGGAGGCAGTCCGATGAAGATCAGCAAGCGCGAGCGCAACGGCGTCACGATCCTGGACCTCGAAGGCAAGCTGAACATCGAGGACGGGGCGGGGCTGCTGCGCGACGTGATCCGCCAATCGCTCGCGACCGGTCCCTACAACGTGGTCGCCAACCTCGCCGCCGTCAGCCAGCTCGACTCGTCCGGAATGGGCGAGCTCACCTCCGCGATGACCGTCCTCCAGGGCCACGGCGGCAACCTGAAGCTGCTGAGTCTCCCCGCGCGCTTGCGGCACCAGTTCGAGTCGACCCAGATCATCACCGTCTTCGAGCACTTCGAGGACGAGGACTCGGCGGTCGCGTCGTTCGACTGACGGGGCCGCAGCGGCCTGCTCGCCGGCCCCCGCGCCGCTACCAGGCGACCCCGTAGTCCTCCCCGAAGTCGCTGGCGGCGCCCCAGAGGGTGCCGTGCTCGCGGTCGAAGTAGATCGCGGTGATCGGGCCGGAGGTGCGCCGCCGGGTCTCCACCCAGTAGCCCTTGCGCTCGAGCTCGGAGCGCACCCACGCCGGCACGTCCTCGCGGACGACCAGCCGTCCGGGCTCGGAGACGTGGGCGCCGAACGAGCTCTGCATCTGGTAGCTGGTGACGTTCGCGGCCTCGGCCGCCTCTTGCGCGTTCATTCCGAACTCGACCACGTTCAGGAAGAACTGCAGCAGGTTCTGGTCCTGGGTGTCGCCCCCCTGGACGGCGAACGAGAGGTAGGGCTCGCCGTCGCGGAGCGCCATCCCGGGGGTGAGCGTCGCCCGCGGCCGCTTGCCCGGCTCGACCAGGTTGTACGGGTTGAGCCGCTCGTCGAGGACGAAGCTCTGCATGCGCTGCGAGAGGCCGATCCCGGTCTTCCCGGCGATG
>JBFJMD010000204.1:0-5412 GCA_041634115.1 Thermoanaerobaculia bacterium
GGCGGTGACGGCGTCGGCCGCGAGCGGCGTCGCGTGGACGCCGTTGAAGGCGAGGCTCGCGGACTCGCACTTGCCCCCCTTCATGGTCACCACCGCGGCGGCGCCGCAGACCGCGTAGCCCGAGGCCGGGTGCTCGAACTTGAGATAGGCGGAGCCGGCGCCGGCGCCCAGCTTCGGCACTTCGACCGCGACGAGGACCTCCCCCGGCCGGAGGTCGGTCGCCAGCAGGCCGACGAAGAAGTCCGCCGCGGCGACCGCGCGCTCGCCCCCCGGACCCTTGAGATGGACGGTCGCGCCGAGCGCCACCAGCACCGCCGGCAGGTCGGAGGCCGGATCGGCGTGGGCGATGTTGCCGCCGATCGTGCCCCGGTTGCGCACCTGCGGGTCGCCGATCTTGCCCGCCGCCTCGGCGAGGATCGGGCAGCCGCTGGCGAGCTCCGGCGACTCGTAGATCCGCGCGTGGGTGGTGAGCGCGCCCACCCGGATCGAGTCCCCCGAGTCGGTGACGCCGCGCAGCTCGGCGATGCGGCCGATGTCGACGAGCGCCGGCGGCGACGCCAGCCGCAGCTTCATCATCGGGATCAGACTGTGGCCGCCGGCGATCAGCTTGGCGTCGCCGTGCTGGCCGAGGAGGTCGATCGCCTCGTCCACGCTCGCGGCCCGGTAGTAGTCGCACTTCGCCGGAAACATCAGGCCACCTCCTTCGACGTGGACGCCCGGATCGCCCGCCACACCCGCTCGGGGGTGAGCGGCATGTCGAGGTGCTTCACCCCCCAGGGCGCCAGCGCGTCGACGACGGCGTTGACGATCGCCGCCGGCGCGGCGATGGCGCCGGCCTCGCCGATCCCCTTGACCCCCAGCGGGTTGTGGGGGCAGGGCGTCACCGTGTGGTCGAGCTCGAAGGAGACCAGCTTGTGGGCGCGGGGCAGGCCGTAGTCGAGCATCGTGCCGGTCAGCAGCTGTCCGCCCTCGTCGTAGACCGCCTCCTCCCAGAGCGCCTGGCCGATCCCCTGGGCGATGCCGCCGTGGATCTGCCCCTCGACGATCATCGGGTTGATCTGGTTGCCGCAGTCGTCGACCGCGACGTAGCGCGCCACCTCGACCTGGCCGGTCTCCGGATCGACCTCGACCACCGCCACGTGGGTGCCGAACGGGTAGGTGAAGTTCGCCGGGTCGTAGAAGGTCGTCTCCTCGAGGCCGGGCTCCATCCCCTCGGGCAGGTTGTGGGCGAGATAGGCCTGGAGCACGACGTCGCCCCAGCCGTGGCTCTTGTCCGGCACCCCGGCGACCGAGAAACTCCCCTCCTCGAAGACGATGTCCTGCTCGGCGGCCTCCAGCAGGTGGGCGGCGATCTTCTTGCACTTGGCGACCACCTTGTCGAGGCTCTTGACGATGGCGCTGCCGCCGACCGCGGCGCTCCTGCTGCCGTAGGTGCCCATGCCGAACTGCACCTCCTCGGTGTCGCCGTGGACGACCTGCACGCTGTCGACGTCGATCCCCAGGTGGCCGGCGACGATCTGGGAGAAGGTCGTGTGATGCCCCTGGCCGTGGGCCGAGGAGCCGGTGTAGACGGTCACCGCCCCGGTGGGATGGACGCGCACCTTGGCGCTCTCCCACAGCCCCGCCTGGGCGCCGAGCGAGCCGACCACCTGCGAGGGCGCGATGCCGCAGGCCTCGATGTAGCTCGAGAGCCCGATGCCGAGCTGTTTGCCGCCGGCCTTGCGGCGCCGCTCCTGCTCGGCCCTGAGCTCGGCGTAGCCGGCCTTCGCCAGCGCCTTGTCGAGCGCCGGCTCGTAGTTGCCGCTGTCGTAGGCGAGCGCCACCTGGGTCTGGTAGGGGAACTTGTCCGGCGGCACGAAGTTCTTGCGCCGCAGCTCGGCCGGGTCGAGGCCGACCTCGGCGGCGGCGCGGTCCATCAGCCGCTCGACCACGTAGGTCGCCTCCGGACGGCCGGCGCCGCGGTAGGCGTCGACCGGGGTGGTGTTGGTGAAGGTGCCGGTGACCCCCACGTGGATCGCCGGGATGTCGTACTGGCCGGAGAGGAGCGTCCCGTAGAGATAGGTCGGCACCGCCGGCGCGAAGGTGGAGAGGTAGGCCCCCATCGCCGCCCAGGTGTGGACCCGCAGGCCGACGATCCGGTGCTCCGCGTCGAGCGCCAGCTCCGCCTCGCTCCAGTGATCGCGGCCGTGGGCGTCGGTCAGGTTCGCCTCACTGCGGGTGGCGGTCCACTTGACCGGCCGCCGCAGCCGGATCGCGCACCAGGCGGCGATCGCCTCGTCCGGATAGTGGTGGATCTTGCTGCCGAAGCCGCCGCCGACCTCGGGCGCGATCACCCGGATCTTGTGCTCGGGCAGCCCCATCGAGGCGAGGCACATGAGCAGCCGATGGACGTGCGGGTTCTGGGTGGTCATGCGCAGGGTGAGCCGGCCGGTCGGCTCGTCGAACTCGGCGAGCGCCGCGCGCGGCTCGACGGCGTGCGGGATCAGCCTGTTGTTGCGCAGCGTCAGCTTGACGGTCTTCGCCGCCCCCGCGAACGCCTGGTCGGTCGCCTCTCTGTCGCCCAGCTCCCACTCGAAGGCGACGTTGCCGGGGGCCTCGGAGTGGATCTGCGGCGCCCCCTCGTCGGTCGCCTTGCGGGGGTCGACCGCCGCCGGCAGCGGCTCGTAGTCCACCTCGACCCGGTCGGCGGCGTCGCGGGCGGCGTAGGCGTCCTCGGCCACCACCACGGCCACCCCCTCGCCGACGTGGCGGACGGCCTCGACGGCCAGCAGCGGGTGAAGAGGGACCTTGATGTCGGGCAGCAGCCAGGCGGTCGGCACGCCGGTCATCTCCTTGTCGCCGAGCAGGTCGCGGCCGCTGTAGACCGCGACGACGCCCTCGACCGCGCTCGCCGCCGCCGCGTCCACCTTCTTGATCCGAGCGTGGGCGTGGGGGCTGCGCACGATCGCGGCGAAGGCCATTCCCGGGGCGGTGAAGTCGTCGGTGTACTTGCCCTTGCCGGTGACGAGGGCGGGGTCCTCGCGGCGCTTGATCGAAGAGCCGATCATCTCAGTCACCTCCCGCGGCGGCGCGCGCGACCGCCTTGACGATGTTGTGGTAGCCGGTGCAGCGGCAGAGGTTGCCCTTCAGCGCCTCGCGGATCTCGCCCTCCGAGGGCTTGGGGTTGGTCTCGAGCAGGCCCGCCGTCGCCAGGATCATTCCCGGCGTGCAGAAGCCGCACTGGAGACCGTGCTCGTCCCAGAACGCCTGCTGCAGGGGGTGCATCCCGCCGTTTCCGGCGAGCCCCTCGATGGTGGTGATCGAGGCGCCGTCGGCCTGCACCGCGAGCTGGGTGCAGGACTTGACCGCGGCGCCGTCGACCAGCACGGTGCAGGCGCCGCAGAGGCTGGTGTCGCAGCCCACGTTGGTGCCGGTCAGCCCCAGCACCTCGCGCAGGAAGTGGACCAGCAGAAGCCGCGGCTCGACCTCCCTTTCGTAGGAGCGGCCGTTGACTTCCACGGTAATCGGATGGCCCATGGAATCTACCTCCTCGTCGGCGGAGCCCCACGTCCGGCCCCGGTCAGAAGATCCGTTTCGGGTGCCGTGATTCTCTCACACTCGGTCGAACAGCCGCGACTGCTTCGCCGGCCGCCCGCCGCCGTCCGGTTCCCAGCGAAAGCGGTCGAAATCGACCCGCCCACGCCGATCGAAGACCACCCCCTCCTCCTCGAGCAGGTGCCGCTGGTACTCCTCCCAGCGGCTGCCGTCGCCGCGCGGGCTCACTTCCCCCTTGGCGTTGATCACCCGTTGCCAGGGCACGTCGGTGCCGCGCGGCAGCGCGTTCAGCGCGTAGCCCACCTGCCGCGCCTGGCCCGGCAGCCCGGCGACGGCCGCGACCTGGCCGTAGGTCGCCACCTTCCCCGCGGGGATCCGGCGCACCACCCGGTAGATGGCCTCGTAGGACGCCGCGGGCGGCCCTTCGCGCCGGCTCACGCTCCGCACCCCGCGGCCGTCATCCCAGCGCCTCGGCCGCTCCGCCGCCCGCCAGCAGCAGGGCGGCGAGCTCGCCGCGGGAGCCGACCCCGAGCTTCTCGAACACGTTGCGGAGGTGGTGCTCGACGGTGTGGACGGAAAGCTCCAGAAGCTCGGCCACCCTGCCGCTGGTGAAGCCCCGCAGCGTCGCCCGGGTGACCTCGGCCTCCCGCGGGGTGAGGCCGGCGCGGCGCAGGCTGCCGACGTCGTCGAGGCTGCGCAGCGGCTCGATCGCCACCGCGCCGCGCTCCCGGCCGTCGAGCCCTTCGAGCAGGTGACCCTGGAGGCGCCAGCGCTCGGCCTCCCGCACCACGAGCAGCGACTCCGGCGACAGCCGCTCGTCACCCCCCAGCGCGCGCCGCACTACGCCGCAGATCGCCGCCAGCGCCAGCGGGAAGACGCCGCCCTCGCCGTCGGCCTCCGCCAGCAGTCGCCTCGAAGGGCCGCTCATCGCCTCGATCCGGCCCTCGCCGTCGAGGGTGACGACGCCGCTCTCGGCCCCCGCGGCCGCCGCCAGCAGGGCCGCGGCGGCGCCCCGGCGCAGCGCTTCGGTCACGGGCGGGGCCGCGGCGGCCAGGAATCTCAGGTGCCGGGGATCGAAGGGCGGCGCGCCGCCCTTGCGGTGGAGGTCGAGGTGGCCCCAGACCCGGCCCTGGGCGGCGAAGGAGACCTGGGCGTCGCGCTCGAACCCGAGCTCGCGCAGCGACTCGCGCAGGTAGAGGCAGGGCGGCCGCTCGTCGCCCGCGAAGCCCTCGAGGTGGAAGGCGCGGGGCAGGCGATCGGCGACGGTCTTGGCCTCGGTGAACTGCCAGCCGTCGAGGAGCCGCTCGCGCAGCGCGTCGCCGACCGCGGTCTGACCCCGCGTCGCCAGCGCCTCGATCGGCAGCATGGTGTCGGGATCGATGACGAGGAAGCAGTAGCCGTCCGCCTCGACGTGGCGGGCGAGCCGCGGCGCGACGCGGGCCGCGAGATCGGTGCGGCCGGGGTCCTCCGCGCAGATCGCCCGGAGCGCCGCGAGCTCCCGCCGGTCCGCTTCGCTCATTCGCGGCATTGGCGCAGCTTACACTCCGTCCGGCCGGATCCGACCCTGAGCCATCGCCGGATTCCGCGATGGCGGGGGGGCGCCACGGGGCGTATCTTGGAAGCGTTCGAGAGAGACATGGACAGGCTCTCTCCGTGCTGGGGGACTCGAGAATGAGACGTTTCGAAACGGGGACCCGGAGCCTCGCGGCCTCGCCGGCCGCACTCTTCGGGACGCTTTTCGTGGCCGTCCTCGCCGCGGCTTGCGGCGCGGGAGGTCCGGCGCCGGTGGCCTCCGGCGAGAGCGTGGCGCTCGCCGCGGCCGATCACGCCGAGGTCGTGGCGCGCGGCGAGTACCTGGTCACCATCGCCGGCTGCAAC
>JBFJMD010000205.1:0-5368 GCA_041634115.1 Thermoanaerobaculia bacterium
GGCACCGCAGGCGTATTGGACATACGTCGAGGATGCCCGACCGAGGCGAGGCCCGCAGATCCGGGTGCATCCGGACGCGCAGTAGGCACCCGGTGGGAAGCGCAGGCTCAGCTCGCGCCGGTCCCCGGAAGGGCCTCCCCCGGCCCCCGGAGCGCCGGAGGTGCCGAAGCCGCCTCTTCGATGATCGCCGAAGCGCCTCTTCGATGACCGCACCGCCTGCCCCTGCTAGTGTCGGCGGACCGTGAGCGAGCTGGCCGAGTTTCACGAAGAGACCGTCTCGGCACGCGGCTACGACCCGCGGCTGGCGCGGCGCCTGGTGGGGTACCTGGCGCCGCACCGGTGGATGGCGGCCGGGGCCGTCGCGCTCATCGTCCTGTCGTCACTGCTCCAGCTCGTCGGGCCGCTCGCCACCGCCGTCGCCCTGGACCTCTACATCCGGCCGGTGGCGGCCGAGGCCGGCGAGACCTCGGTCGTGGCGGCCTGGTTCGCGGGCGCGCTCGAGGCGCGCGGCGTGGTCCTCGAGCCGGCCGCGGGCGTGGCGCTCCTGGCCGCCGTCTATCTGGCGGCCCTGGCCGGCGCCTTCGTCGTGATCTACAGCCAGGGCCTGGTCATGAACCTGATGGGGCAGTACGTCATGTTCGACCTGCGGCGCGACGTCTTCGCCCGGCTGCAGCGGCTCCACGTCTCGTTCTTCGACCGCCATCCGATCGGGCGCCTGGTCACCCGGGTCACCAACGACGTGGACTCGCTGAACGAGCTCTTCACCGCCGGCCTGGTGTCGATCTTCGGCGACGTCGTGCTGCTGGTCGGGATCGTGGGCGTGCTGTTCTGGCTCAACTGGCAGCTCGCGCTGGTCACGTTCGCGATCCTGCCGCTCCTCGCCCTGCTCACGCTCTGGTTCAAGATCCGCGCCCGCCAGAGCTTTCGCGAGGTGCGGGTCAAGCTCGCCCGCATCAACTCCTTCCTGCAGGAGCACCTGAGCGGCATGTCGCTGGTGCAGCTCTTCAACCGCGAGCGGCGGGCGCTCGAGGAGTTCTCGCGGGTCAACTGGGAGCACCGGGACGCCAACGTGCGGGCGATCTTCTACTACGCCGTCTACTACCCGGCGGTCGAGCTGGTCACCTCCGTCGGGGTGGGGCTCATCATCTGGTTCGGGGGGGCGCGGGTGATCGGCGGCACGCTCACCATCGGGGCGCTGGTGGCGTTCCTCCAGTACGCCCGTCGCTTCTACGAGCCGCTCTCCGACCTCTCCGAGAAGTACAACATCCTGCAGAGCGCGATGGCCAGCTCGGAGCGCATCTTCGGGCTGCTCGACGAGCCGGCCGAGATCGAGTCGCCGCCTTCGGCCTGGGCGCCGGCGGCGGTCGAGGGCGCCGTCGACTTCGACCGCGTCTCCTTCTCCTACAAGGCCGGGGAGACGGTGCTCGACCGGGTCTCCTTCCGGATCGCGCCGGGAGAGACGGTGGCGGTGGTCGGCCACACCGGCGCCGGCAAGAGCACGCTCGCCAACCTGATCCTGCGCTTCTACGACGCCGACTCCGGCGAGGTGCGGGTGGACGGCGTCGACGTCCGGCGCTGGGAGCTCCAGAGCCTCCGGCGCTCGATCGGTCTCGTGCTGCAGGACGTCTTCCTCTTCGCCGGCAGCGTCGCCTCGAACGTCCGTCTCGGCGAGCGCTCGATCGACGACGAGCGGGTGCGCGAGGCGGCGCGCGAGGTGTTCGCGGCCGGCTTCGTCGAGGCGCTGCCGCGCGGCTTCGACACCGAGCTCAAGGAGCGCGGCGCCGGGCTCTCGGTGGGGCAGAAGCAGCTCATCGCCTTCGCCCGCGCCCTCGCCTTCGACCCGCGGATCCTGATCCTGGACGAGGCCACCTCGTCGATCGACACCGAGACCGAGCAGGCGATCCAGAAGGCCCTCGACCGGCTGCTCGTCGGACGCACCAGCCTGGTCATCGCCCACCGCCTGTCGACGATCCAGAAGGCCGACCGCATCCTGGTGCTGCACCGCGGCCGCCTGCGCGAGGAGGGCAGCCACCGGGAGCTGCTCGAGCGCCGCGGGATCTACTACCGGCTCTACCAGCTCCAGTACAAGGAGATGGTCCCGGCCAGGTAGCGCCCGGACCCGTGCCGGGCGAATCCGGTTGTAGCGGCCGGCCTCCGCGCCGGCTTCCGATTCGACGCGCCCCCCACGGGTGGGGGCGCTACCCTTGCGGAGGCGCGAGCCCCTCGACCTCGCCGAAGAGCGCCATGAGCTGTTCGACGCGCTCCTGGGACTCGCCGGTGGGGTAGGTGTAGGTGAGGGTGAGCACCCGGTTCTCGCCGGGGTGGATGGCGAAGACCCAGGTCTGCTCGACCTCGCCCTCCGGACCCGGCAGGGTGGCGCGTGCCGTGAACGCGGTGCCGATCGGGGTGCCCAGCTCGCGGTTGCCGAAGTAGGTGGCTCCGGGGGTCTCCTCGAACTCGGCCTTCTTCGCCTTGACCGCCTCGACCAGGTTGATGCCGCCGCTCTCGAGCGGACCGGCGGCGAAGACCGCGCGCCCCTCGCCGCCCGGGCCCGGGGCGGTGAGCTCGAGCCGCCCGCCCTCGTTGGCCGCGATCGCGAAGGGGGGCGGGACCGAGGCCAGGGCGATGCCGAGCCCGGGGCTCTCGACCCGTGGACCGGCGACCGGCTCGGGCGGCGGCTCGGGCGGCGGGCAGGCTCCGAGGGCGAGCGCTAGGGCGAGGGCGGTGGTGAGCGAGAGCGGCGGGAGCGGGCTTCGGTGCATGGCGGTCTCCTTGTCGGGTCGCGGGTCGGGCTACGGCAGCGGCTCGACGACCCCGCCGTGCGCCGGGCCGCGCGGGTCGCCCGCCGCCTCGAAGCGGCCGTCGGCGAGGCGGCGCGCGGCGTGGACCTTGCCGGCGCCGGTGGGCCGGGTCTCGACCCGGTGGCCGAGCGCCTCCAGGGCGGCGACGACCTCCGGCGCCAGGGCGTCGGGCTCGGCGGAGATGCGGTCGGGCAGCCACTGGTGGTGGATGCGCGGGCGGTCCACCGCGGCCTGCAGCGGATCGCCGTCCACGATCAGGTTGAGCAGCACCTGGGAGACGGCGGTGGGGATGCGCGAGCCGCCGCGGCCGCCGAGGGCCACGAGCTCGCCGCCCTTCCACGCGAGGGTGGGACTCATCGACGACAGCATCCGCTTGCCGGGTCCGACCTCGTTGGCCTCGCCCTGGATCAGGCCGTAGTCGTTGGGCCGCCCGGGCACGGTGCTGAAGTCGTCCATCTCGTTGTTGAGGAAGCCCACCTCCGGGACCCAGAGGCCGCAGCCGAAGGTGCCGTTGAGGGTCGTGGTGAGGGCGACCGCGTTGCCGTCGCCGTCGATGGCCGAGAGGTGGTTGGTCTCCGCCGCTTCGCGCTCGGCGCCCGGCCAGGGGAGCAGCTCCGCCGAGTCGGCGGCGCGCCGGCGGGCGATGCCGGCGGCGAGCGCCGCCAGCCACTCCTCCGCGAGCAGGTCGGCGGCGAGCGCGCGGCTCGTCGCCGGGTCGCCGAGGAGCTGGCGGTCGGCGAAGGCGCGCCGCCAGACCTCGGCGAGCAGGTGCGCCCGCTCGGCCCCGAAGCGGGGCAGCTCGGCCCAGCCCAGCCGCTCCAGCAGGGCGAGGGTCTGGGCGGTGATGATGCCGCCGGACGACGGCAGGTCCATCCCCGCGAGCTCCCAGCCGAAGGCGCGGAAGCGGACGGGCTCGCGCCAGACCGGCCGGTAGGCGGCGAGGTCGGCGGCCGTGAGCAGGCCGCCGTGGCGGCGGGAGGCGGCTTCGACCGCGGCCGCCGCCGCGCCCCCGGTCAGGGCCTCGGGCCCGCCCCGGGCGTAGGCCGCGAGGGTGGCGGCGAGGCCGGGCAGGCGCAGGACGCTCCCCGCCGCGGGCGGCTCGCCCCCCGGCAGCCAGACCGCGGCGGTCTCCGGAAAGCGCAGCAGCAGCTCGCGCTCCTCGACCAGGTCCTGGTGGAGGCGCCGCGAGACCCGGAACCCGTCGGCGGCCGCCCGCCGGGCCGGCTCGACCACCCGCTCCCAGGCGAGCTTGCCGTGGCGCCGGTGGAGCTCCCGGAGGCCGGCGATCGAGCCCGGGACCCCGGCGGCCAGCGGCCCCACCAGGGAGGCGTCCGCGATCCCGCGGCGCTCGGCTTCGAGATACGTGTCGCGCCGCGCCGCGGCCGGCGCCGTCTCCCGGAAATCGAGGCTCGTCACCCGGTCGCCGCTCGCGGTCGCGGTCCGCACCAGCGCGAAGCCGCCGCCGCCCAGGTTGCCCGCCTGCGGGTGGACGACGGCCATCGCCAGCGCGGTCGCCACCGCCGCGTCCACCGCGTTGCCGCCGAGGCGCAGCGCCTCGAGCCCGGCCGCGGTCGAGGTCGGCTCCGGCGAGGCCACCGCGCCGCCGCCGCCGTAGGCCGCCGGGAACGAGGCCGCGCCCGCCGCGGCGGCCGCGGCGAGCGCCGAGAGGAGCGCCAGCGCGCCCAGCCGGCGGGCGAGCGGGCGGCGGCTCAAGCGCGCTCCAGGAACTTCTCGAGGAGCTGGCCGGCGATCCCCATGAAGTCGCGCTCGGTGACGATGCCGACCAGCCGCTCGTCCTCCGCGACCACCGGCAGGCAGCTGATCTTGTGCTGGCGCATCAGCCGGATGGCGTCCAGGGTCGAGGTCTCGGGGCGCACCGTCACCACGTCCGTGGTCATGATCTCCCGCACCGGGACGGCGCGAGCGGCGGCGCTGGCGAGGCTCTCGCCGACCAGCCGCAACAGCGAGCGATGGGTCACCAGGCCGACGAGGCGGTGGCGGTTGTCCTCCACCGGCACGTGCCGGATGTTCTTCCAGTTCATCACGTAGGCCACCATGTCGACCAGCTCGTCCTCGCCGACGGTGAAGAGATCGGTGGTCATGAGCTGGTCGATCCGCTGGTAGTGGCTGCGCTCGTCGCCCGCCTCGTCGAGGCCGGCCGTCTCCCATTCGTGCACCGGCCGCCCCTCGGCCCGGCGGCGGGCGGTGGCGGCGACCAGGGCGGCGAGGCGCTCGCTGCGGCCGCCGCGGCCCTTCATCGCCGCGAGCGAGTCGATCAGCCACTGCGAGCCGGTCTTGAGCGTCCGCACCCGCTCCTCGATGACGTCGAGATAGCGGGCGACGTCGCCGGCGTCCACCTCGACGGCGGCCAGCCCGTCGCGCGCCAGCGGCAGCAGCTCCTCCAGGATCAGCTCCGGGGCCGGGACCTTGTCGCGGCCCGGCCAGGCGAACTGCGCCCCGAGCCCGAGCCGGCCCGCGGCCACGAAGTTCTCGCGCGCCACCTCGAAGTCCATCACCCGGGTGATGTCCTCGTAGATCCCCGCGAGGCCGCTCATCAGGCCGAACCA
>JBFJMD010000206.1:0-5325 GCA_041634115.1 Thermoanaerobaculia bacterium
ATGGCCAAGCTCTCGGT
This sequence comes from Thermoanaerobaculia bacterium, assembly GCA_041634115.1. Classification (GTDB taxonomy): domain Bacteria; phylum Acidobacteriota; class Thermoanaerobaculia; order Multivoradales; family JAHEKO01; genus JBFJMD01. The sequence goes on from JBFJMD010000206.1 coordinate 18, forward strand.
GGTGGCGGGGCTGTTCTGGCTGGCGATCCTGATCGGGATCACGCTCTCCGACTACCTGACCCGCGGCTTCCTGGGGTAGCTGCCTACCTCAGCTCGAGCTCGATGCCGCCCAGCCGGCGGGCGATCAGGTTGTAGAGGGCGGCGACCAGCAGGCCCATGAGGCCGCCGATGACGCCGTAGAAGAGCGGCAGCGCGATCACCGCCCCGATGCCGAAGACGACGCCGAGCCAGGGCTCGGAGGAGCCGGTGACTTCGGAGGCGATGCCGGCGCCCAGCAGCGACGCGAGCGCGAAGATGACGCCGAAGATCAGGCCCAGCGAGCCGTAGATGCCCGCCAGGACCTTGCCGAGGGACGCGACTCCGATGCGGTTGAGAACCATGGTCTTCTCCTTCCCCGGTGGATACGCGCCGAGGCCCGGTTCTATTCGCCGGGTCAACCCGTCAGCCGGCGCGCGGTCAGGATCAGCTCGACGGCGCGCTCGGCGCCGATGCGCTCCAGGTTGATGGTGACGTCGTAGCGCAGGGGGTCGTCGGACTCCACTCCGAAGTGGTGGCGGATGAAGTCGGCGCGCTGGCGCTCGACCCGCTCGAGCTCCTTGGCCGCCTTGCCGCGCTCCCAGCCCCGCTCCTTCGCCAGCCTCCGCACCCGCGCTTCGAGCGGCGCCACCAGCCGCACCCGGAAGCCGCGGTCGCGCGGCAGGATGAGATCGATGCCGCGGCCGAGGAAGACGCAGCTCCCCTGCCGCGCCAGCGACAGGACGGTGCGGCAGAGGGCGTGGAAGTAGTCGTTGCGCACCGTCGGGCCCTCGAGCAGCGGCCGCAGCGTCTCCTCCCACCAGGAGAGGTCGCGCTGGTCCATCGACTCGTAGATCCGCTTGTGGATCTCGTCGTCTCCCGCCATCGCCTCCAGGATCTCCTGGTCGATCGTCGCCCAGCCGAGCCGCCCGCCCAGGCCCCGCGCCACCGCGGCGTCGTCGACCCCCACCATCCGCGACAGGCAGATGAAGTCCTCGACCTCCCGCCGCTCGCGCTCCGGCCGCCCGTGACGCTGCGCGCGCCCCAGCTCCCAGTTGCGCATCTGGCGCTCGACCAGCGACGCGCCCGCCGCATCTCCGGAAAAGAGCTTCGCCGCCATGCACCCAGTCTAACCCGCTCGCCCGCAAGCGGCCTCTCGGCACCCGATCCCATCCGGTAGAATGCCGCCGCCACCGAATCTCGGAAAGGGGACGCATGGCAGGCGAGGCTCCACGCGGACGATGAGCGTCCGACAGGCAGAGGGCGACCGGTCGCACGCCCGGGCGCTGATCGAATCGGTCCAGACGGAGCTGCGCCGCGGCATCGTCGGCCAGGAGGACCTGTTGCGGGGCCTGCTGGTCGGCATCCTCTCCGACGGCCACGTGCTGATCGAGGGCGTGCCCGGGCTGGGCAAGACGCGCGCCGTCAACCTGCTGGCGCGCATCTGCCAGGTCGGCTTCAAGAGGATCCAGTTCACCCCCGACCTGCTGCCGGCCGACGTCATCGGCACCCGCGTCTACAACCAGTCCTCGGGCACCTTCGAGACGGTGCGCGGGCCGATCTTCGCCAACTTCGTCCTCGCCGACGAGATCAACCGCGCCCCGGCCAAGGTCCAGTCGGCGCTGCTCGAGACGATGCAGGAGCGCCAGGTGACGATCGGCAAGGAGAGCCTGCCGCTCGAGCCGCCGTTCCTGGTCTTCGCCACCCAGAACCCGATCGAGCACGAGGGCACCTACGCGCTGCCCGAGGCGCAGCTCGACCGCTTCCTCATGAAGCTGCTGGTGACCTACCCCGAGCGCCGCGACGAGGAGGGGATCGTGCGCATGGTGATCGACGAGACCGAGCTGCCGCCGGTCGGGCGGGTCCTGGACCGGGCGGGCATCCTGACGCTGCAGGCCGCGACCCGCTCGATCTTCATCGAAGACCGCCTCATCGCCTACGCCACGGAGCTGGTCGCAGCGACCCGCAAGCCGCACGCGCTCGAGCTCGAGCTCGGCCACTACATCGAGTACGGGGCCTCGCCGCGGGCCTCGATCGCGCTCGCCCAGGCGGCGCGGGCGACGGCGCTCATCGACGGCCGCGACGCCGCCACCCCCGACGACGTCAAGGCCGTCGCCCATCCGGTGCTGCGCCACCGCATCATCCCCACCTACTACGCCGAGGCCGAGAAGGTCGGCACCGACCGCATGATCGACGAGATCCTCTCGACGGTGAAGGTGCCCTGAGGCCCGGCCGCACGCCATGACCGTCGCGGACGCGGTTCCCGCCCTCCTGCGCCGGGTCGAGCTCCTCGAGATCGCCGCCCGCCGCAACGTCGCGGCGCTGCGCAGCGGCGACTTCGCCACCACCTTCCGCGGTAGCGGCCTCGTCTTCCACGAGTCTCGCAAGTACGTCCCCGGCGAGCCCGCCCGGCGCATCGACTGGAACGTGACCGCGCGCCTGCGCGAGCCCTACGTCCGCGTTCACCTGGAGGAGCGCCAGCGCGACGTCTTCGTCGCTCTCGACGTCAGCCCCTCGATGCACGCGGGCTCGCAGGCGAAGACCAAGCTCGAGCTGGGGGTGGAGCTGGCGGCGACCCTGGCCGTGTCGGCCGCCGACGCCGGCGACCGGGTCGGCCACGTGCTCTTCGCCGACCGGGCGCTCGGCGAGAGCCGTCCGCGGGCGGGGCGGGTGCAGCTCTTCCGGCTGCTCAAGGCGCTGCTCGAGGGCACCGGCCCCTGGCGCCGCCCGGTGCCGGAGTCCGATCCCCGGGCGGCCATCCACGCCGTCCAGCGGCAGCGCGGGCGGCGCTTCGTCGTCTTCCTGATCTCCGATTTCATCGACCACAACGTGCCCGAGGACCTCAAGTACCTCCAGGCCCGCCACGACGTGACGCTGCTCCACGTCTACGATCCGCTGGAGCTCGAGCCCGCCGCCGACCTCGTCTTCCGCGGATCCTCGCCGGAGGGCGAGCCGTTCGCGGCGCCGCTCGTGGCCGGGGAGACCGGGGGCCTGGAGGAGATGCGGAGGTTTCTCGCCGAGGCCTCGGGGCGTCACGGCTGCGAATTCGCCTCGGTCTCGACCGCCGAGCCGGTGGCGGGGGCGCTGGGAAAGCTCTTCTGGCGCAAGAGCAACCGGAGGGCGCGATGACGGGCACGCTCGGACTGCTCGCGACGACCGGCCTGCCCGGCGACCTCGCCGCCCCGCTCCACCTGATCGAGCCCTTCCCCTGGCGGCGGACCCTGCTGCTCGCCGCCGTCGCGGCGCTCATCGTCGCGGCGCTGGTCCTTATGTGGCGCCGGGTGCGGCGCGCCCGCCGCGCGCGGCCGCGGCCGGCGCCGCCGCCCCCCGCGCCGGCGCCCGCCCCGCCCTCGGGGCTGGCGGCCGCGATCGCGGCGCTGCGCGAGCAGATCCTGCGCGTCGGCCTCTTCCGGGAGGGCTGCCACGAGCTCACCCGGCTGCTCAAGGCCCACTTCGAGGGGGTCGAGCAGCGCCCCTACTCCACGCTGACCGCGCGCGAGATCGGCCGGCTCGTCGGCGAGCGGCCGGTGGCGCGGCTGCTGGCGCTCCTCGCCGACCTCCAGTTCGGGCGCCGCCCGCCGGACCGCGACGACTTCGAGGGCGCCTGTCTGCTGGCGCTGGAGATGTCGCTGCCGCCCCGGGCCCGAGGCCGCCGATGACCGAGTCGCTCGCCCTCGCCCGGCCGCTGGCGCTCCTGGGGCTGGCGCTGGTGGCGCTCTACGGTCTCTGGCGCTGGCGCGCCCTGCGCCGCGACGTCCTGCCCTACGCGCCGCTCCAGTTCCGCCGGCCGCGCACCGGCCGCCGCCGGCTCGGACGGCTCCTGGTGCCGGCCGAGATGGCGCTCCTCGCCGCCGTCGTCGTCGCCGTCGCCGGCCCCTACCGGGAGACCCGCCTCGAGCTCTTCGAGGACGAGGGCATCGACATCGTGCTGGCGCTCGACGTCTCGCTCAGCATGCTGGCCACCGACTTTCCGCCCACCCGCCTCGACGCCCTGCGCCGCATCGCCGGCGACTTCATCGCCCGCGTCGGCGGCGACCGCGTCGGCCTCATGATCTTCGCCCGCGACGCCTTCGTGCAGACGCCGCTCACCACCGACCGGGCGGTGATCGAGCAGCTCCTCGCCGGGGTCACGGTGCAGACGATCGACCAGGACAAGAGCGGCGGCACCGCGATCGGCGACGCGCTGCTGGCGGCGGCCGAGTTCCTCGACCGGGCGCGGGTCGAGGGCCGCGACCAGGCGCTGATCCTGATCACCGACGGCGAGAGCAACATGGGCTCCGAGCCGGCGCTCGGCGCCCGCTACCTGCGGCACCTCGGCATCGACTTCGCCGCCATCGGCATCGGCGGCGAGGAGCCGGTCGAAGTGATGGTGGACGGCGAGCCGCTCGGCGGCGACACCCCCTACCTCGCCTTTCTCGACGACGCCGAGCTGCGCGGGATCGCCGAGCTCGCCGGCGGCTCCTACTACCGCGCCACCGACGTCGGCGCGCTCGAGGCGATCTTCGCCGAGCTCTCGCGGCTCGAGCGGGCGCCGCTCGAGGTGCGCACGGTCGTCTCGCGACGCTACTACGCGAGCCTGCTCGCGGTGCCGACGCTCGTCCTCTTCGTCCTCCACCTGATCCTCGCCGGCCACGTGCTCCGCCGGCCGCTACGCTGATGGGCCGCTGAGACGCCGATGGCCTTCGAAGATCCGGCGCTGCTCTTCCTCGCCCTGCCCTGGCTGGCGTTCTGGGGATGGCTCGCCCGCGCCCAGGAGCGCTCGCTGGCGGCGGTGAGACGGGCGGTCTCCGAGCGCTTCCGGCCCCACTTCTCCGCCTACAGCGACCGGACGCTGCGGCTCCACCTCGCCGCGCTCATGGCCCTCGGCCTCGTCGCCATCGTCGCCGCGGCCCGCCCCACGCTGGGCGGCGGCGCCGACCTGACCGGCGAGGGCCGGGTGCTGCTCGTCCTCGACGCCTCGGCCAGCATGTTCGCCGGGGACGTCGACGATCTGCTGGAAGGCGAGGAGTCGATCCGGATCGAGGCCAGCGGGGACGGCGATGGAGGCGCGGCCGGCGAGGAGGAGCGGCCGAAGATGCGCTTCGAGGTCGCTCGCCGCGCCGCCCGGGCGATCGTCGAGCGGCTCGAAGGGCGCCGCTTTGCCCTCGTCAGCTTCTCCGGCGACGCGGTGCTCCACCTGCCGATGACCGCCGACCGCCGGCTGCTCGACGAGGCGCTCGCCCAGATCGAGATCCACAACTACTACCGGGGCACGGGCTCGGACCTCGCCGCCGCCCTCGACACCGCCTTCCAC
>JBFJMD010000207.1:0-5316 GCA_041634115.1 Thermoanaerobaculia bacterium
CGGGCGAAGGCGTCGGTGAAGCGCTCGATCACCTCCCCGAACTCCTCGAGCATCAGCTCGCGGGTCTCCTCGCCGGGCTCGGAGAAGGCCCGGAGCACGAACTGCGCGAAGGCGTGCCCGCCGCGCTGGCGCTGGATCATCTCGAGCACCGGGGCGACGAAGGCGGTCACCAGCGCCCGCGGCTCCGGCGTCCCGCCGGGCCCCGGATCGCAGGCCGCGAGCCGCGCCAGCCGCTCCCGGTTGAGCGGCCCGAGCCGCCGCGAGAGGACCGCCCGCACCAGCCCCTCCTTGGAGCCGAAGTGGTAGTGGACCGCCGCGAGGTTGGCGCCGGCGGTCTGGGTGATGGCGCGCAGGGAGGCGCGGGGGACGCCCTTCCGGGCGAAGAGGTCCTCGGCCGCGTCCAGGAGCGCCTCGCGGGTGCCCTCGGGAGCCGAGCTCGGGCGGGATGCAGGGGATCCGGCGGCCATAACGAGCGTTTGAATCAAACGTTCGTTTGAAACCTAGCCTCTCCGCGGGCCCCTGTCAAGAGCGGCTTCGGGGCCTCCGGCGCTCCGGGTCGCGGGCCGTGTCATATGCTGGCCTCGCTCGCGCCACCAATCGACGAAACCGGCGCCGCACGCGGCTCGGGCTGTGGCAGGGGAAAGCGGGCTCGAGAGCTCGATGGAGATCGCGGAGCTGGAACATCGACTCGAGGAGCTCCACCCCGCGAGCTTCGCCTGGGCCCTGGGCTGCTGCGGCGGGAATCGGAGCGAGGCCGAAGAAGTGCTGCAAGCCACCTATCTCAAGATCCTGGACGGCCGGGCCCGCTTCGCGGGGCGCTCGAGCTTGAAGACCTGGCTCTTCGCCGTGATCCGGCGCACGGCGCGCTCGCGGGCCCGGCGGCGGGCCCTGCGCGGCGCGCTCCTCGAGCGTTGGCGGGAATCGACTCCCGCCGCGCCGGCGCCGCCCGATCCGGTCGAGCGGCTGGGGCGCGCCGAGCGGTCGCGGCGGGTGCGCCGCGCGCTCGCCGCGCTGTCTCGCCGCCAGCGCGAGGTGCTCGAGCTGGTCTTCTTCCACGAGCTGAGCGTGCGCGAGGCGGCCGAGGTCATGGGGGTCGGCCTGGGATCGGCGCGGGTGCACTACGACCGCGGCAAGAAGCGCCTGCTCCAGGTCTTCGAGGCCGGCGGGACGGGGTCGGCGTGAGCGAGCGCCGGGACGAAGATCGGGTCCGGGAGCTCTTCGCGGCGATCCGCGAGGAGGCCACCGAGCCGCCGCCGTTCCGCAGGGTCTGGGAGGGAGCGGGGCGCGCTCGCGGCGCTCGCGGCCGGCTCTGGCGGCCGGCCCTGGCGGCGGCCGTCGCCCTGGCCGCGGTCGCGGTCACGGGCTGGCTGCTGCGCGGCGCGGGACCCGCGGCGCCGACGCCGGCGGCCGATCCGATCGAGCTGGCCCGCGCCCTCTCGACCTGGGAGGCGCCGCTCGACTTCCTGCTGGTCGGGCCCGAAGAAGAGCTCTACGGCGTGCCGAAGCGGCGGCGGGCGCTTCTGGGCGAGATTCCCGAGCTCTCCGGTCTGCCGGAGCTCTCGGCTCCGGAGGAGCCGGCCGCGCCGGCCGCTCCGGCCGTGGCGTTGGATCCGAACGAGGAGGAGACCACCTGATGCGCGACAAGACCGTCCGTCCCGAAGCGATCGTCCCGGCCCTGATTCTGGCCCTGGTCGGGGCCCTGGCCCTGGCGCCGGCGCTCGCCGCGGCGCCCGCCCGGGGCGCCGAGGAGCGGATCGGCCGCTGGGTCTTCGCGCCCGAGCTGGTCATGTCGCACCAGGCGGAGATCGGACTGACCGCCGGCCAGCGCGACGAGTTCGTCCGCCGGATGCAGAAGACGCAGTCGGACCTGGTGCCGCTCAAGCTCGAGCTGAGCGAGGCCGTGGAGTCGCTGGTCCACCTGCTCACCGCCCCGCGGGTGGACGAGGCGGCGGCGCTGGAGGAGGCCAGCCGGGTGATGCGGCTCGAGGCGGAGGTCAAGCGCCGGCACCTCGAGCTGCTGATCGGGATCAAGAACATGCTGAGCGAAGAGCAGCAGATGCGGCTGCGGAGGATCCGGGCGGCGGGCCGGCGCTGACGCCCCGAAGCCACTCCGCGCGAGGAGGCAGCCATGGAATCACCGAGACCCTATTCACCGGGATTCTCCGGACCGAGCGATCCGGCGCGGCCCGCCTCGCCGGACCGTGCGGCGGCGCTCTCGCGGGCGCTGCGCGGGGTGCGCCCGCGGGCGCCGGAGGGGCTCGTCGCCGCCTCCCGGGCCGCCGCCGCGAGCCTCTCGCCGCGGCCGTCGGCGAACGGCGGGATCGACCCCGAGCGGCGGCTCGTGCAGCGGGTGACGATGGGCTGGTCGCCCGCCGAGCAGGCGCTCGTCGACGACGTCGGCTACAAGGCCTACCTCGAGCGGCAGCTCGACTACGAGTCGATCGACGACGGCGAGCTGGAGTCGCTCCTGGCGCAGGCGCTGCCGAGCCTGGCGCTCTCGCCGGCCGAGATCCTCGCCCGCTACGGCAACAACCGGGGCCGGCCGGTCGTCGAGCTGATCGTGGCGCGGATCTATCGCGCGCTCTACAGTCCGCGCCAGCTCTTCGAGCGCATGGTCGAGTTCTGGACCGACCACTTCAACATCGACCTCTTCGCCGATTCCGGCCCGGTCTTGAAGCCCACCGACGACCGCGAGGTGATCCGGGTCCACGCGCTGGGCAGGTTCCCCGACCTGCTGCTGGCGAGCGCCCGCAGCCCGGCGATGCTCGCCTACCTGACCAACGACAGCAATCGCAAGGGCCATCCGAACGAGAACTACGCCCGCGAGCTGATGGAGCTGCACACGATGGGGGCCGACAACGGCTACACCCAGAAGGACGTGCGGGAGGTCGCGCGCTGCTTCACCGGCTGGACGATCCAGGGCGAGCGGGCCGGGCCCGAGGCCGGCCGCTTCGTCTTCAATCCGGAGACCCACGACGACGGCAAGAAGGTCGTGCTCGGCCGGACGATTCCGGCCGGCGGCGGCATCGAGGACGGCGAGCGGGTGCTCGAGATCCTCGCCGGGCGCAAGGAGACCTCGCGCTTCATTGCCGAGAAGCTCCTGCGCTGGTTCTGGCGCTACGAGCCGAAGAAGTCGGCGGTCAACAAGGTGGCGGCCGTCTACCGCCAGACGGGGGGAGACATCCGGGCGATGCTCGGGAGCGTGCTGCGCAGGAACCGGATGAAGCGGGCGAAGCCGAAGCTCAAGCGCCCGCTCCACCTGATGGTCTCGACGCTGCGGGCGCTCACCGCGGAGCTCGCCAACCCCTCCTACCTGATCGAACAGCTGTTGCTGACCGGCCATCTCCCCTACGCCTGGTCGCCGCCCAACGGCTACCCGGACAGCGAGGGCTACTGGTCCGGCTTCATCCTGGCGCGCTGGAACTTCGCCACGACCTTCCTCCAGCCCGGCCGGAGGACCGGGATCGAAGTCGACCTGCCTTTCCTCGACGCGGGGCTCGACGCCGGCGAGGTCGTCGCGGAGATCGACCGCGCGCTCATGAGCGGCGCAATGGGCGACGCCACCCGCCGGTCGCTGGAGGATTTTCTCGGCCCCGGCGACCCCGACAGAAAGCGGATCCTCGACGCGATCGGCCTCGCCGTCGCCGCGCCCGAGTTCCAGGAGTACTGACCGCGAGCCGCGGTCCCAGGAGGCCCCGATGAGCGAACACAAGTGTCCCGGCTGCGACGAGTACCAGGGCTTGACGCGGCGCAACTTCGTGGGCCTGGCGACGGGAGTCGCGGCCGCGGCGCTCGCCCCGGCCTGGCTGCCGCGGGTGGTCTACGCCGACTCCCACGACGGCTCCCGCGACGTCATCGTCTCGATCTTCCTGCGCGGCGGCGGCGACGCCCTGACCCTCTGCGTGCCGCACGGCGAGGACAGCTACTACGACCTGAGGCCGACGCTGGCCGTCCCGCGCCCCGACGGCGGCGGCGCCGGCCGGGCGATCGACCTCGACGGCTTCTTCGGCTTCCCCCAGGGGATGAAGCCGCTGATGGACGCCTGGCGCGACGGCAACCTGCTCGTGGTCCACGCCTGCGGCATGCCGAACCCGACCCGCTCGCACTTCGACGCGATGCGCTTCATGGAGGTGGGGATGGGCGACGCGCCGCCCAACCTCCAGACCGGCTGGCTGGGGCGCCATCTGCAGGCGACCGCGCCGACCGTCGCCGACGGCGTGCTGCGCGCGGTGGGCATCGGCTACGGGCTGCAGCGCACGCTGGTGGGCGGGCCGCTGACGCTGCCGATCGCCGATCTCGCCGAGTTCGGCTTCGACGGCCGCCGGGCGACCCGCAAGGAGCGCCGCCAGGCGCTCGAGGAGATGTACGGCGTCGTCGGCGACCCGCTGGCGACCTCGGCCGAGAACACCTTCCGCACCGTCGACCTGCTGAAGAAGATCGGCTTCAAGAGCTACAAGCCGGCGGGCGCCGCCGCCTACCCCGACGACGAGTTCGGCTACGCGCTCAAGTCCACTGCGGCCCTGGTCAAGGCCGAGGTCGGGGTCGAGGCGGTGGCGATCGACCTCGGCGGCTGGGACACCCACGACTTCCAGGGCCCGGTCGACGGCCACATGGCGTATCTGATGGAGAGCCTTTCGGGCGGCCTGGCCGCCTTCCACCGCGACCTGTTCTCGGACGGCTTCGAGGAGGTGGTGGTGACGACGACGTCGGAGTTCGGGCGCAACGCGGCGGAGAACGCGAGCGCCGGCACCGACCACGGCCACGGTGGGCTGATGCTGGTCCTCGGCGGGCACGTGGCCGGCGGCCGGGTGCTGGCCGAGTGGCCCGGGCTGGCGGACGGCCAGCTCTACGAGGGCCAGGACCTCGCGATCACGATCGACTACCGGGACGTGCTGACGGAGATCCTCACCCGGCGGCTCGGCAACCCGGACTTCCGGACGGTGTTCACGGATCCGGGGTACGAGCCGCAGGAGCGCGGGGTGATCCTGTAAGGCGCCAGCCGGCCTCGGCTGGTGCGGCCGGGCTCCGTCCCGGTCGTCTTCGAAGGTGGCATTTGCGTTCTTCGAAGAGTCCGCTTCGCCATCTCCGGCGCTCCGGGCACCGGGGAGGCCCTCCCGGGCTCCGTCCTGGCCGTATTCGAAGGTGGGATTTGCGTTCTTCGAAGAGGCGGCTTCGGCGTCTCCGGCGCTCCGGAGTCCGGGGAGGCCCTCCCGGGTACCAGCGCGAGCTGCTCGAACTTTAGCGTGGGGGCTCGCGCCTGCGCTCCGCATGCGCGCAGGCCAGCGGTGCCCTTCGAAGAATCGTGTGAGCGCTGGC
>JBFJMD010000208.1:0-5309 GCA_041634115.1 Thermoanaerobaculia bacterium
CCGAGTACGAGCCGTAGCTCGTCGTCGAGTCGCTGATCTGGCAGAAGTAGGCCCAGTAGGGACAGGGCTTGCGCAGGTCCTGGTGGATCATCGGCACGACGCAGATCGGGAAGTCCCCCGCGATGCCGCCGCCGATCTGGAAGAAGCCGACGGGAGCTTCGGCCTGCTTGCGGGCCACGACCGGCTTGTTGGCCGCCGTCACCTTCTTCTTCTGGCCGAGGGCGCCGAGCGACGCGCCCATGGTGACGCCGACGTACCACTCGGCCAGCTCGGCCATGTACTCCAGGCCGTGGCGCACCGCGGTGAACTCGTTTAGGTCGCCGGCGACGACGTGGGAGACGAAGAAGTTGCCGAGCGTCGAGTCCTCCCAACCGGGGACGAAGAGCGGCAGCTCCTTGTCCGCGGCCGCCACCAGCCACGAATCGGCGGGATCGATCTGATAGTGATCGGCGAGCTGTCCCTTGCGGATCAGCTCGTAGACGGGCTCGTGCGGCAGGTAGCGCTCGCCGCGCCCCTCGGCCGCCTTCCAGATCGCGAGCAGCGGCCCCTCGACCTTGCGGAAGGCCTCCTCTTCGGGGATGCAGGTGTCGGTGACCCGGTTGAGGCCGCGCAGCTCGAGGTCCTTCTCCGCCGCCCGCGTCAGGTTGCGCCAGTCGGGGACCCGGTGGTAGGCGTCGTGGGCGACCAGGTTGAAGAGGTCCTCTTCCAGGTTCGCGCCGGTGCAGCAGATCGCGTGCACCCGCTCGCGGCGGATCATCTCGGCCAGCGAGCGCCCCAGCTCGGCGGTGCTCATGGCGCCGGCCAGGGTCACCAGCATCTGGCCGCCGCGGTCGAGCAGTCGCAGGTAGGCGCGGGCCGCCTCGGCCACGGAGGCGGCGTTGAAGTGGCGGTAGTGCGTGTCGACGAACTCGCGGATTCTCACGCGCGGCAGATTCTAGCCTGCATTCAACACGCAGGCCAGCGAGCCGCTAGCGCGAGCCGCGGACTTCGAGCCGCGCCTCGACCCGGCCCTCGTCGGGACACTCGGCGATCGCCTCGAGGGTGGCCGCGAGCTCGCCGCCGACGATCGAGCCGCGGAAGGTGTCGCCGCCGCTCGTGACGTCGCAGCCGGAGACCTCTTCGAGCGTCGTCACGCTCTGCCCCGGCACCTCGTAGCCGAAGGTGACCGAGCCGTCGCTCGTCACGTTGCCGTCGCGGATCGAGCCCTGGGCGGTCGCGTCGCAGGGGCGCGTGATGCGGAAGGTGCCCGAGAAGAGCGGCCCGTCCTGGGATTCGATCGAGATCCGGCCCGAGCACTCGAAGGTCACGAAGGTGCCGTCCGAGGTGCGGGTGAGGCGCAGCTTCCAGAAGGTGGGGCTCGAGTAGGTGCCGGCGACGTCGGGGATCTCGCCGCCGGCCGCGGTCGGCGTCGCGGAGTCGCCCTCGCAGCCGGCGAAGGCGAGGAGAAGGACCAGCGCCAGGGCGCTGCCGGTGAGGCGGAAAAGGACGGCGGGTCTCGGCATGGCTGCGTCTCCCGTTGGAGAGGGAAGGGACGCTTCGAGGTTACGGCCGGGGAGCGGGGCTGTCTGTGGAGTCCTCCACAGCGGCGCGGCTCAGAACGGCAGCGGCTCGCCCTCGACCTCGGTGCGGCGGCGGAAGAGCTCCTGCAGCCGGCGGGTGAGCGGGCCCGCCCCGCCGTCGCCGATCGGGCGCCCGTCGATCTCGAGCACCGGCGACAGCTCGCCCATGGTGCCGGTGGTGAAGACCTCGTCGGCCATGTAGACCTCGGCCGGGGTCACGTTGCGCTCGAGCGTCGGGATCCCCGCCTCGCGGGCGATCTCCAGCACCAGGCCGCGGGTGATGCCGGGCAGGCAGCAGTCGGCGCGCGGGGTGGCCAGGGCGCCGCGCTTGACGAAGAAGAGGTTGGTGGCGTTGGTCTCGGCCACGAATCCCTGCAGGTCCAGCATGATCGCGTCGTCGGCGCCCGCGGCCTCGGCCTCGATCTTGGCCAGGATGTTGTTGATCAGGTTGTTGTGGTGGATCTTGGAGTCGATCGTCTGCGGCGAGTTGCGCCGCACCGAGGAGGTGATCAGCCGCACCCCGGCCGGGTCGTAGACCGGCGCCTTCCACTCGGCCAGGACGATCAGGCAGGGGCCCGAGCGGTTGAACCGCGGGCTCATCCCGGAGGTGATCTTCTCGCCTCTCGTCAGCGTCAGGCGGACGTGGACGCCGTCGCGCATGCCGTTGGCCTCGAGGGTCGCGAACAGGGCGCGCTTGATCTCCTCCGGCTCCGGCATCGACTCGAAGGCGAGGGCCCGGGCCGAGTCGCGCAGCCGCTCGAGGTGGCGGTCGAGCAGGAAGACCTTGCCGTCGTAGACGCGCAGCCCCTCCCAGACGGCGTCGCCGCCCTGGACCGAGCTGTCGAAGACCGAGACCCGGGCCTCGGCGCGGGGGACCAGCCGGTCGCCCACCCACACCCGGATCGTGGCGTTGCGGGGGTCGGGGAGCGCGTCGTCGGGGATCGCGGGCATCGCCGCCTGCCTAGTCGCCGGCGGCCGAGGCCGCGGGCCGCGCCGGCTCGCCCGGTTCGCTCCCGTCGGCCCGGATCGCCCGGGCGAAGAGCCGCTCGTAGTGGGGCCGGCACGCCGCCAGCAGCGGCTCGAGCTCGGCCGGGAAGGGACCGCTCTTGTGGGCGTACGGGGCGAAGCCGGTCGAGCAGTGGACGTTCGCGTACCAGTGCGGCGCCCACACGCCGTCCTCCGGCCGCGGCCCCGCCGGCCAGGAGAGCATCGCCTCGTCGAAGGGGAGACCGAGCCGCCCGCACAGCCGCGCCAGCACGGCGGCCGGGTCGAGCAGGAGCTGGCGCGCGTCCACGACCGGCGGCGACTGCCCCCGGCGCTCGAGCTCGGCGAGCAGCTCCGTCTGGGCGGCGAGGCCGGTGTCGCGCAGGGTCGGCCGCGGGATCTGCCGGGAGAGCGATCGCAGCATCTGCTCCGGATCGCGGATCAGCAGCACGTTCGCGGTCTCGCCGAGGAAGCCGCGGTCGATCTGCAGCAGGTGGTGCGCCATCTGCTTGAAGAAGAGCACCGGCCGGTCGCTGGGGCCGAAGAGGACGTCGCGCACGACCCGCTCGCCGTCGGTCTCCATCGCCGCCAGCACCTCGTCGCGGCCGGGATGCTCGACGCCGCTCACCCGGAGGTAGTGGCCGTAGAGCGGCTCGTCCACGACCCGCGTGTCGCCGCGCCGGGCGAACGAGTACATCAGCGCCGTCGAGACGTTGCGGGGGCCCGACCAGAGGTTGATGCGCAAGACGGTCATGGAAGGACCCATTCTACTGCCGGGGCCCGCCGCTCCCCGCTCCGGAGCGCTCCCTAGTAGAAGGCGAGCGTCGTCCCGTCCGCGAGCCGGCGCCGCGGCTGCGCTCGGGCGAGCTCGACCCCGAGGAGCGTGCGTCGCTCGGCGGCGCTCGAGGCCCGCGCCGGAAGGCGCGGCGCCCGGGGCGGCTCGGACGTGGCGACCGGCGGCGGCCCCCAGCCGGCGAGGACCTCGCGCCAGACCTCGCGCCGGACTCGCCGCCGGACGTGGATCGCGTCGAAGCCGTACCAGCGGCGGCGCGGCTCCGCGACCGGGACCCCGCGCTCGCCGGCCAGGCGCCGCAGCCGATCCGCCAGCTCCTCGGTGGCGGCGCGGGCGGCGTCGAGCGAGATCCGACGGCCGGGGAAGAGGAGCGTGCGCACGGCGAGGAACTGCCATCTCCGCAGCGCCGCGACGCTCGCGGTCGGGGGCAAGACCAGGGCCGCCCGGGGCTCGCTCTCCGCCAGCCGGTCGAGGCAGGTCGCGACCCAGCCCGAGATCGTCTCCGGCGAGGCACCGTAGGCGATGTCGTTGCCGATGTCCGACAGGAGCAGGTAGGTGGGGCCGGCGGCGGGGCGGGAGACGGCGCGCCAGAGCCCGCAGTCCACGATGCCGGGCAGGCCGCGGCCGAGGACCATGCTCCAGCGGCCATAGGAGCGGCCGAGGCCGGCCGCGACGTGGGTCTCGAAGGGTCCGCCTCCGAGCTGCCGCGAGGCCGCGGCGAGGACTTCCCGGAAGCCGAGGGAGAGGTTGCTGGCGCCCAGCAGCACCAGCCGCGCCCTGGGTCCCGCGCTCAAAGCGGTCGGTCGGGCGCCGAGCGGCGGGAGGGGGCGGGGTTCAGTTCTTGTGGCGGTAGGTGATCCGGCCGCGGTTCAGATCGTACGGGGACACTTCGATCGTGACCCGATCGCCTTCCAGCACGCGGATCCGGAACCGCCGCATCTTGCCGGCGATCGTGGCGAGGACGGTGTGTCCGTTCTCGAGCTCGACCCGGAAGTTGCTGTTGCCGAGCACCGCGGTCACCGTGCCCTCGAACTCGAGCGCTTCTTCCTTGGCGATGCCGTGCCTCCTTTCGCGGGTGATGTCGGGATGAAAAATGGGCCACGCCGAGTGCTCGGCGTGGCCCCGTGGTCAGTTCTTCGGATGAAGGGACCGGCTCACTTTCCCAGCCGCACGACGTTCTCGGCCGCGGGACCCTTGCGGCCGGCGACGATCTCGAACTGGACCCGCTCACCCTCGGTGAGGGACTTGAAGCCCTCGCCCTGGATGGCGGAGTGGTGGACGAAGCAATCACCCTCGCCGTTCTCGGGCGTGATGAAGCCGTAGCCCTTGCTGTCGTTGAACCACTTGACGGTACCAATGCTTGGCATTTCCTGCTACTCCTGTACTTTCTCGCCGCCCGGGCCGGTGTGCGCCCGGACCGCGTCGCGCGGCCTTCGCCCCCGCGCTGGGCTCGCCTTCCGCCGGCGGACCGGATGTCCGCCGACCGACGGCCTTTGCGCTAGAAACCAGAAAAGGGACCGTGGCGGTCACCAGGTCCCTCTTTCGTGTTCTCTGGCACATGCACACCAACGACGGTGTGCCCTACTGCGAGAACCCTAGCAGCAAAGGAGTTAGGAGTCAATACGGGCGGGGAGTCGGGCTAGAATGGGCGCCGAGATGGGCAAGACGCCGGCACCTCTCCCCCCGGGCCCGGCCGACCTCCTGGGGCGGCCGCTGGGGGACCTGCGCGTGTCGGTCACCGACCGCTGCAACTTCCGCTCCCGCTACTGCATGCCGCGGGAGGTCTTCGGCGCGGACCACCCGTTCCTGCCGCGGGCCGAGATCCTCGACTACGAGGAGATCGCCCGGCTGGCCGGCATCTTCCGGGGGCTCGGGGTGCGCAAGGTGCGGCTGACCGGCGGCGAGCCGCTGCTGCGGCGCGACCTGCCCGACCTGGTGCGGATGCTGGCCGCCATCCCCGGCCTCGACCTGGC
>JBFJMD010000209.1:0-5304 GCA_041634115.1 Thermoanaerobaculia bacterium
ATCCTGCGGATTCCGGCGAACTTCCCGCCCTCGGGCACCGCCACCCACGAGCTCTCCGGCATGGGGACGCCCGACCTGCTGGGGACCTACGGCACCTTCTCCTTCTTCACCTCGGAGCTCTTCTTCGAGAAGAAGGACATGAGCGGCGGCGACGTCTACGAGCTGGACTACTGGGACCACGTCGCCCGCGGCCGGCTGCGCGGCCCGGCCAACGACCTCAAGGTCGAGCGGCCGCGGCTGGAGGCCGAGTTCGCGCTCTACGTGGACGAGGAGAACCCGGTCGCCGAGCTGGTGCTCGGAGACGAGCGCCGGGTGCTGGCGGTCGGGGAGTGGAGCGACTGGGTGCCCTTCGAGTTCGCGATCACGCCGATCAACTCGCTGCCGGCGATGGTGCGCTTCTACCTGCGCAGCGTCCGGCCCGAGGTCGAGCTCTACGCCAGCCCGCTCAACATCGACCCGATGGCGCCGGCGCAGCCGATCTCGACGCCCGACTCCTACGCCGCGACGCTGGCGCGGGCGACCGGGCGCTACTACACCCAGGGCATGCCCGAGGACACCAAGGCGAGGACCGAGCGTGTGCTCACGGCCGAGGAGTTCCTGACCCAGGCGCGGATCGCCGGGCGCGAGCTCGAGGACCAGTACCGCTGGGTGCTCGACAACTGGAAGGGGGGCCTGCTCTTCTACTACTTCGGCAACCTGGACCTCGTCTCCCACATCATGTGGCGCTCGATGGACCCCGGGCACCCGAAGTACGACGCCGAGCGCGACGGCCCGTTCGCGGACGTCGTGCCCAGCCTCTACGAGGACGCCGACCGGGTCGTCGGCCACACCCTGGACAAGATCGGCGACGAGACGACGCTCATCGTCATGTCGGACCACGGGTTCTCGACCTGGCGGCGGGCCTTCCATCTCAACGCCTGGCTCTACGAGAACGGCTATCTCGCCGTCAAGGACCCCAACCTGCGCAAGGACCCCGGGCTCTTCCTGAACGTGGACTGGTCGAAGACCCGGGCCTACGGCGCCGGCTTCAACGGCCTCTACGTCAACCAGCGCGGCCGCGAGAAGTACGGCATCGTGGACGCCGCGAAGAAGGGGAAGCTGCTCGCGGAGATCGAGGCGAAGCTGCTCGCCACGGTGGACCCGGCGACGGAGCGGCCGGCGATCACCCGGGTCTACGTCGCGGAGCGGGACTTCCGGGACCGCGGCCAGCTCGACGTCGGCCCCGACCTGGTCGTCGGCTTCGCCAAGGGCACCCGGGGCTCGAACGACTCGCTGCTGGGCGAGATCGTGCCCTTCCCGGTCTTCGCCGACAACGAGGACGAGTGGACCGGCGACCACGGCATGGACCACGAGGCCGTGCCCGGGGTGCTGTTCACCAGCCGGCCGCTGGCGCGGCCGGCGCCGGACCTGCGGCACCTGGCGGCGGCGATCCTGGCGGAGTACGGGGTCGAGGAGTTCCCGGTCCGCCGCTAGCGGACCGTCCCGAGGAGGAGACGAGGATGTTCGGAAACCGGGTGAAGCTGGACAAGGACCTGCTGGCGAAGATCCGCCGCTACGCGGAGATCGCGGGCTACTCCTCGCCCGAGGAGTTCATTACCCACGCCCTCGAGAAGGAGCTGTCGAAGCTCGAGGGGGCGGAGTCCGAGGAGGAGATCAAGAAGAGGCTGCAGGGTCTGGGCTACATCTCCTGACGCCCGATCCGATCCCGTGTCCTACCTGAACGTCGCCCTCGGGGCGCTCATCGACGGCCTCCTGTTCCCCTTCCGCGGATTGCCGCCGCTGGTGGGGCTGACGGTGGTGTCGCTGCTGGCGGCGATCGGCATCCTGCTCGCCTACAAGGCGACCTCGAACCAGGAGAAGCTGGCGGCGGTCAAACGGCGCATCCACGCCGGCCTCTTCGAGATCCGGCTCTTCAGCGACGATCTGCGGGCGATCCTGCGGGCGCTCGGCGGCATCCTGGTCCACAACCTGAGGTACCTCGGCCTGTCGATGGTGCCGATGCTCTGGATCCTGCCGCCGCTGGTCCTCATCGCCACCCAGCTCCAGTACCAGTACGGCTACCGCCCGCTGGAGACCGGCGCGCGCACGCTCCTGACCGTGGCGCTCGAGGAGCGCGGCGAAGCGGAAGCGGGAGCGGGAGACTCCGCCGCCGCAGCCGCCGGCCGGCCCGCGCTGACGCTCGAGACCCCCGCGGGCCTGGCGGCGGACGCGCCCCCGGTCTGGGTGCCTTCCCGGCGCGAGATGGTCTGGCGGCTCGCCGCCGAGCGGCCCGGCAGCTACGAGGTCAACCTGCGCACCGGGGACGGGGCCTTCGCCAAGCGGGTGGTGGTGGCCGACGCCCCGGCCCGGGTGTCCCGCGCTTCGCCGGTGCGGCCCGGCCGGAGCTTCCTCGACCAGCTTCTCTGGCCCGGCGAGCGGCCGCTGCCCGCCGCGAGCGGCATCCGCTCGATCGAGCTGGAATACCCCGAGGGCACGATCGGAGTCTTCGGGTGGCGGCTCGGGAGCTGGCTCGGCATCCCCGCCTGGATGCTCCTGTTCCTGGTCCTGTCGGTGGTCTTCGCCTTCGCGCTGAGGAACCGGTTCAAGGTCACGATCTAGGCGGGCTGGACCCGACCCGCGCCCGAAACATCGCCGTTCAGGCCGCGTAGGGTCGGGCAGACCGGCTCGGCCGGAGAAAGGACGGCATGAAGCGTACGGCAGCTCGCGCCATCCGGACCGCCCTCGCCCTCGGCCTGCTCTGCGTCCCGGCCGGGGCCGCCGGCTCGCGGCGGATCGTCGAGAGCTTCCCGGCGCCGCGGGAGGGCGCGGTGGGAATCGTGCTCAAGGCCGGCGAGCTCGAGGTCGCGGGCGGCGACGGGGAGGCGCTCACCTTCGACCTCCTGCTGAGGTGCGAGCGGCCGACGGCGCGCTGCGAGCGGCGTCTCGCCCGCGCCGAGATCGAGGCGCGGGCGACCGCGCGGAGCCTCGCGTTGGAGGTCCGAGGGGTGTCGAAGCGGGCCGCCCGCAAGATCGACGTCGAGGGAAGGGTCGAGATGCCGCGGGGCGCCGCGCTCACCGTGGAGATGGGCGCCGGCGAGCTCAGGGTGCGCGGCGTCGAGTCCGACGTCACGGTCGACCTGGGGATCGGCGAGGCCAGCCTCGAGCTGCGCGAAGCGGGCGTGGGCTCGGTGCGGCTGAGGGCCCGGATCGGCGAGGCCGAGCTCCACGGGGAGTCCGGCTCCCCGCGCACGCGCCGGCCGCTGGTGGTCGGCGGCCGGGTCGACTGGGACGGCGGCCCCGGCCGGGCGGCGATCGACGTCAAGGTGGGGATCGGCGCGGTCTCGGTCGGCCTGCTGCGTCCGCGCGAGCGATAGCCTCGCTCCGCCGCCAACCGCGCCGGCGCCCGGCGCCGACGGCTCCCGCCGGGGCCTCGCTTCTGGTACGATTCCCCGAACGCGGCAACATCCGTTGGAGGGAATCGTGATGAGGGAAGCGCCTCTTCCGGTCACCATCTACACGGCGCCGGGCTGAGTCGCCAGCCTGTTGACGAAAGAGTTCCTTTCGCGAAAAGGCGTCGACTTTTCCGAGCTGAACGTCCTCGAGAGCCTGGCGGCGCTGCGTCAGCTCGTCCTCGAGTTCCGCCGCATCGTCCCCGTGGTCCTCGTCGGCGAGGAGCCGATCAGCGGCTACAACCTGCCGCGGCTGCGGCGGGCCCTGGGTCTCGCCGAGGCGTGAGGCGCGCCCTCCTCGCGGCGCTCCTCGCTCTCGGCCTCACGGCCTGCGCGGAGCCCGCCCTCCACGACGTCGTCGTGCGCGGCGGCACCCTCTACGACGGCGGCGGCGGCGAGCCCTACGCCGGCGACCTGGCGATCGACGGCGATCGGATCACGGCGCTGGTCCCGGCCGGGCGGCGCCCCGGGGTCCGCGGTCGCCTCGAGATCGACGCCGCCGGCCTCGCGGTCGCCCCCGGCTTCGTCAACATGCTGAGCTGGGCGACGGCGAGCCTGCTCGTCGACCGCCGCGCCCAGAGCGACGTCCGCCAGGGGGTGACGCTCGAGGTCTTCGGCGAGGGCTGGTCGATGGGGCCGCTCACCGCGGAGATGAAGGAGGAGATGGTGGCGCGGCAGGGCGACCTCCGCTTCGACGTCGAGTGGACCACGCTGGGGGAGTACCTGGAGCACCTCGAGCGCCGCGGCGTGGCGCCGAACGTGGCGTCCTTCGTGGGCGCCACCACCGTGCGCATTCACGAGCTCGGCCACGCCGACCGGGCGCCGTCCGCGGAGGAGCTGGAGCGGATGCGCGACCTGGTCCGGCAGGCGATGGCGGAGGGCGCCCTCGGCGTCGGCTCGTCGCTCATCTACGCTCCGGCCTACTACGCCGGCACCGACGAGCTCGTGGCGCTGGCGGCGGCGGCGGGGCAGTCCGGCGGCTCCTACATCTCGCACATCCGCAGCGAGGGCGAAGGGCTGCTGGAGGCGATCGACGAGCTGATCGAGATCGCGCGCCGGGCGGGGGTGCGGGCGGAGATCTATCACCTGAAGGCCTCGCGGCCGGAGAACTGGGACAAGCTCGAGGCGGCGATCGCGAAGGTCGAGGCGGCGCGGGCCGAGGGCCTCGACGTCGGCGCCGACGTCTATACCTATCCGGCGAGCGCGACGGGGCTCAACGCGATCATGCCGCCGTGGGCGCAGGAGGGGGGGCACGACGCCTGGGTGGCGCGCCTGCGCGACCCGGCGACGCGGGAGCGGATCCGCGCCGAGATCGACATGATCTCGGCCGACAAGATCCTCCTCGTCGGCTTCAAGAGCGAGCGGCTGAAGCCGCTCACCGGCAGGACCCTGGCCGAGGTCGCCGCCGAGCGCGGCGTCTCGCCCGAGGTGGCGGCGATGGACCTCGTGGTGGAAGACGACAGCCGGGTGGGCGCGGTCTACTTCTCGATGTCGGAGGACAACGTCCGCCGCAAGGTGGCGCTGCCCTGGGTGACCTTCGGCTCCGACGCCGGGGCGCCCTCGGCCGAGGGGGTCTTCCTCAAGTCGATGAGCCACCCCCGCGCCTACGGCAACTTCGCGCGGCTGCTCGGGCACTACGTCCGCGAGGAGAAGCTGGTGCCGCTGGCCGAGGCGATCCGCCGGCTCACCTCGCTGCCGGCCGCCAACCTGAAGATCGCGGACCGCGGCCGCCTCGCCCCCGGCTACTTCGCCGACGTCGTCGTTTTCGACCCGGCCACGATCGCCGACCACGCCACCTTCGCCGAGCCCCACCGCTACTCGACCGGGGTGCGCCACGTCCTGGTCAACGGCGTCCCGGTGCTCGCCGACGGCGAGC
>JBFJMD010000210.1:0-5298 GCA_041634115.1 Thermoanaerobaculia bacterium
AGCTCGGGCGCGCCCCAGATCCGCAGGCCGACGCCGTCCGGACCGATGCCGCCCGGCACCCGGACCACCACGGTGCCGCCGGCCACGTAGCCCTTCAGCACCCGCTCGATCTGCACGAAGTGGTCGGTCGCGGGCGGCCCGGCGATCGGCGCCGGCTCGATCGCCTCGACGCTCACCTGGGCGACGATGTCGGCCTGGTCCACGAGCGCGGCGTCCCGCGGCAGGACGTAGGTCGTGGCCTCCGCGGCGGTGGCGCCGCCCGCGACCGGCAGCAGCAGGAGCGCCGCGGCCGCAAGGGCCCGCGTCGTCGTCGACTCCCGGATCGCGCCGCAAACGCCTGCCGCTCTCATCGATCGCCTCCGCTCACTCGGCCGGCTTGGCCGCCGCCGGCTTGTCCTTCTTCTCCGGCGCGGCGGCCTTCTCCGCCTTGCCGCCGTCGTCCTTGCCGGCCGCCGACGGCTTGGCGCCGTCGCCCTCGCCGCCGCTCTTCTCCTTCTCGCCGCCCTTCTTGCCCGCGTAGTCGGTCACGTACCAGCCGGTGCCCTTGAACTGGAAGGCGGGGGCCGAGATCAGCCGCCGGACCTCGCCGCCGCAGTGGGGGCAGGCCGCGAGCGGCGCCTCGTCGAAGCGCTGGAGCACTTCGGTGCGGCGCGAGCACTCGCTGCATTCGTATTCGTAAAGCGGCATCGCGCGGATCTCCTCTCGCTTCAGCCCGCCGGCCCGCCGCTCGCGGGCAGCTTGATCTTGAGCGGCCCGGCGGCTCGCTCGCGCCGCGCCTCGCTCTGCCGGACCAGGTGGAGCACCTGGAAGGCGTAGATCAGCTTCGCGTTCTCCGCCGGGGTGAGCGGCCCCTGGGAGCACAGCTGATAGAGGCTCTTCCTGGAGTCGACCATCCGCAGCAGTCGGTACTCCTCGGCGTCGAGGCCGATCTCGATGAGGTCCTCCCAGCGGAAGCAGGGCTCGAACACCGTCTCCTTCTTGCCCAGCCGGCCGACCAGCGGCTTGGCGTCCGGCGCCCGCTTGATCCCCTCCACGATCACCCGCCGCATCGGGAGCTGGATCTGGACCATGTCCTCGTTCTTGGTCTCGCCGATGCCGAAGCTGACCTCGCCCTGCTGCCAGTAGAACAGGCTCCAGACGATCTCTTCGATGTGCTTCTGGATGGCCTCGAAGACCTCCCGCGGCGACAGCAGGTTCTGCTCGATGAGCAGCACCCCGAAGCGCTGCTCGGTGTGCGAGCGGGCGCGCGAGATGATGGCGAAGTCCTGCTCGGTGAGCTGGCCGCTGCGGTGCAGGAAGTCGCCCAGGCTGTCCCGCCGGTCGGAGGACGAGGCGTGGACCACGTAGCCGTCGCGGATGAAGACCCGCTTCACCAGCTCCCCGAATCGGGCCTCGATCACTCCCGGCACGCGGAAGCGGTCGATCGAGTAGAGCATCTCGGGCAGGGTCGTCTCCCTGAGAGAAGCTCGGTAATGGAACTTGTTTGCCGCCATAGATTGCGGGAATTCCGACAAGAGGCCAGGCGCGGTCGATCCGAGTCGGGGTCGAGGCGGGACTCCGACAGCACAGTATAGCATTAGGCCTTTCGCCCCCGGGGCGCCGCCGCGGCGACCGGGAGACCGGAAAAGAGCCGCCCGTGCATCCGCCCGAGAAAGCCTGGAGCCTCATCGCGGCCCACCTGCGGCCATTGCCCGCCGAGCGCGTGGAGCGCCGCGAGGCGTACGGCCGGGTGCTGGCGGCGCCGCTCGCCGCCACCGTCGACGTGCCGCCGGCGGACGTCTCGGCGATGGACGGCTACGCGGTGGCCTCGCCGCTCGAGGCCGGCGAGCGGCGCCCGGTCACGGGCACCGTGGCCGCCGGCGACGCCCCCGGCTTCGCGCTCGCCGAGGGCGCCGCCGCCCGCATCATGACGGGCGCTCCGATGCCCGCGGGCGCCGACACGGTGGTGCCGATCGAAAAGACGGACGGGGGCGAGAGCGAGGTCCTCTTCGAGGCGCCGGCGACGCGCGGCGACAACGTGCGCCGCCGCGCCGAGATCCTGCGGGCCGGCCAGCCGCTGCTGTCGGCGGGGCGGCTGCTGACGCCCGGCGCGCTCGCCTTGATCGCCACCCACGGCCACGACCCGATCCCGGTCCACCGGCGTCCGCGGGTGGCCGTGCTCGCCACCGGCGATGAGGTGGTGCCGCCGGAAGTCGAGCCGGGGCCCGGCCAGCTCCGCGACAGCCACACGGACTTCCTGCTCGCCGCGGGGCGGGGCCTGGGGCTGGAGCTCGAATCGCTGGGGATCGCACCCGACCGGCGCGAGGCGATCCAGGCCAAGGTGCGCGAGGGGCTGAAGCGCGACCTGCTGCTGGTCTGCGGCGGGGTCTCGAAGGGGGAGTACGACTACGTCGAGGAGATCCTGTCGGAGGCGGGCTGCGAGCTGGTGTTCGGCAGCGTCGCCGTCCAGCCCGGCAAGCCTCTGGTCGCCGCCCGCCATCCCGGCGGCTGGGTCTTCGGGCTGCCCGGGAACCCGGCTTCGGTGATGGTCACGTTCTGGCTCTTCGTCAAGCCGCTGCTGCGGCGGCTGATGGGGCTCGACGACGGCTTCTGGCGCGGCGCCCTCGCCGGCGTCCTCGCCGGCTGCCTGCCCGCGGCCGGACCGCGCGACCGCTTCCTGCCCGCCGAGGTGACCGAAGAGGAGGGGGTGCTGACGGTGCTGCCGGTGATCCCCAAGGGCTCGCACGACCTCGCCGCCTACGGCCGCGGCACGGCGCTGGTGCGGGTCCCCGCCGGCGCCCCGGCGGCGAAGGCCGGCGACCGCTGCGAGGTCCTCCTGGTCGCCCGCGGGTAGAAGCGGCGGGGACGCGAATCGGGAGCGGACAGGGCGCCGGCTGCGCCCGAGCGCCTAATCGCTCCAGCGACAAGCCCGCCGCCACCCCGCCACACCATCGAAGACACCCGGCCGAGTACGCCGGGCGGTGCTTGGCCCCGTCACCGCACACCGACCGCCTAGGAGTCGACCGTCTTCACCCCACCGGCAGCCGAAGCGAGGGCCGGGCGGCGGCGTCCCTGCCCCACCTGGAGGGTGGGGAAGGGATCGAGGGTTTGGGGGGGTGATCCGATCGATCTCCCGCCCGGGGCGGGGCGCCGGGAAAGTGCACTTCGGCCCGACATGGCACGGTGCCACAGAGGGGGACCATCCCCCGAAGGGATCGAGGGTTTGGGGTAGGGACTCAGCGGGGCAGATCCGTCGGAGTCCCCTGGCCCGCTCACCGCGGCCGGATCCGCTCGTCCAAGCTCGGGATCTCGAAGTCCGGATCGAACCGGCAGGGGCCGCCGAAGAGGCCGGCGAACGCCTCGCAGTCCGTCTGCAGGTCCTCGGCCGTCGGTTGCATGCCGGTGTTCACCCACTCCACCGTCGCCTCCCAGCCGGCGACCGCCTCCGCCGGCGTGAACCCGCAGTGGCTCGGGGTCTTCTCCACCACGACGCCGACCGTCAGGCTCTCCTCCGGCACCTTCGAGGCGTAGTCGCTCTGGTTCTCGACGATCACCAGGCCGTCCTTGTCGGTGTGGATCGAGACGATCTTGACGTCGCCGACCTTGCCCGTGGGCGTGTAGTTCTTCTTCAGCTTGCGGGCCGCCGCCTTCCTCGGCTTGACGCGCTCGATCGCGGCGTCGATCTCGGCGTCGCCGTAGACGACGTCCCGGTTGCCGAACCCGAGCTTGCCGCGCAGCTTGGCGCGGTCGTAGACCAGGTCGCTCAGCGCCAGGGTGACGTAGCCCATGTCGATCAGCACGAACTCCTCCGGGATCCCGGTCAGGGCGAGAAACCTCTTCAACCTCTGCTTCTGCTTCTTGCTGCGCCGCGCCTTCTTCTCCTCGATGCCGAAGCAGGCGTCGACGGCCGCGCCGAGGTCGTCGGTCGTGAAGTCCGATTTCTTGAGCAGCCCCTTGGCGCCGCCCGCGATCGCCGCCCCGGGGACCTCCGAGCAGATCGCGTCGTAGAGCAGCCGGATGTCGAGCGCCCCGTCCCAGTTGCGGCTGCCGGCCATGGCGCCGCAGATCGTGAACGCCCCCACGACGTTGCCGATCCGAGCCGTCTCGATCGCCGCCGCGGTGACGATGCCGCCGAGGGAGCCGCCGGTCACGAACACCCGCCCCGGCGCCCCGACCCGGTTGCGGAAGGCGTTGAAGAGCCCCTCGAGGTCCTGCTTGGTCTTGAAGAGCGCCCAGCCGGGCATCCGGTAGCTGGACGCGGCCACCGCGAAGCCCTCCGCGAGCTGGACGTCCACCAGCGGCCCGAGGTCGCTCACCGGGCCGACCGGCGACAGGTCGAAGCCGTGGTTCCAGATCACCAGCCCGACCGCCGGGTCCCAGCCGTCCGGCACCATGATCTTGTAGTGGGCGCCGCCGGCCGTGGTGCCCGTGTACTCGGTGACGGCGGCCGCCGGGGAGGCCGCCGCCAGGGCGACGGCCAGCGCGAGCGCCGCCGCGGCCAGGTTCGCCGGTAAGGAGTTTCGCTTCACGTCGGAGCCTCCGTCTGCGTTGGGTTGCGGGTTCGCGCGGAAACTGCGCCGGGCGCCGGCGACCGCGCGGTTCGGGACCGGCCAGCCCACGGCCCCCGCGCCCCCCACCCCGACGTCGACTACCGGAACGCGGCCGAGTCTAGCGCCCTCCCGGCGGCGGATGCAATTGCGAGCGAGCTTGCCAAGCCCTGGCACGCGTGTTGCTAATTCTCCCCAGCGACGGGCGGCGATCGACGCCGCCCTTTTTCAGGAGGTCACACGACATGCGCAAGCTCGCCTGTCTCCTCACCCTCGCAGTGCTCGCTCCGACGGCCGCCGGCGCCGTCGAGCTCGCCCCCTTCGCGGGTTACCGCGACGGCGGTGTCCGCTTCGCCACCGGCATCTTCTGCCTCGACTCGCCCTGCCCCTCGTTCGCGGCGGCCGAGAACGGGCCGATCTTCGGCCTGATCGCGGACCTCCCGCTGCGCGAGCGGCTCGACGTCGAGCTGCTGCTCAGCCGCCAGTCGACCGAGCTGGTCCTGACCGACGCGCCCTTCGAGCCCGGCCGCCCCTTCGGGCCGCTGCCGAACGTGGACATGCGGGTCACCCACCTTCAGGCGGGGCTGCTCCGGCACTGGTCGGTGGGCACCTTCGAGCCCTTCGCCGCGTTCGGCCTCGGGGTCACCCGCCTCGAGTCGGACCGGCTCCCGGCCGTCAACGCCGGGATCGACTCCGACCGCTTCTCGGCCAGCCTCGGCGCGGGCGTGCGGCGCTCCATCAGCGAGCGCATCGGCGTCCGGCTCGAGGTCCG
>JBFJMD010000211.1:0-5289 GCA_041634115.1 Thermoanaerobaculia bacterium
CTCGGGCGCGGCGAGACGATCCCCGACACCGCCCGGGTGCTCTCCCGCTTCGTCCACGCCATCATGGCCCGCACCTACGCCCACCGCGACGTCGTCGAGCTGGCGCGTGAGGCCACGGTGCCGGTGATCAACGGCCTGACCGACGACCTCCACCCGTGCCAGGCTCTCTCCGACTTCTTCACCCTGCGCGAGATCTTCGGCGACCTCGAAGGGCGCAAGCTCGCCTACGTCGGCGACGGCAACAACATGGCCCACTCGCTGATGCTGGGCGCGCCCAAGGTGGGGATGGACATCGCGATCGCCTCGCCGCGCGGCTTCAAGGTGGCGGTGAAGTACCTCGAGCTGGCGCGGGCGACGGCCGAGAAGGCCGGCACCCGGATCGACCTGACCGACGATCCGAGCGAGGCCGCCGACGGCGCGAGCGCCGTCTACACCGACGTCTGGGCCTCGATGGGCCAGGAGGACGAGGCCGAGCGCCGCCGCAAGTCCTTCCGCGAGTTCACCGTCGACTCGAAGGTCATGAAGGCGGCCGTGCCCGAGGCGGTCTTCCTCCACTGCCTGCCCTGCCATCGCGGCGAGGAAGTCAGCGCCGACGTGGCGGACGGGCCGCAGAGCCGCATCTTCGACCAGGCGGAGAACCGCCTGCACGTCCAGAAGGCGATCCTGCTGCAGCTGATCGGCGACGAAGAGAACGAGAGAGAAGCGAACTAGCTAGCCGCTGCCGCCGAGCCGGGCGAGGAGGTCGCGCCAGGCGCGGCCGCGGTGGCCGACCGCGTCCTTCTCCTCGGCCGCCATCTCGGCGAAGGTGCGCTCCGAGCCCGCGGGGGCGAAGACCGGGTCCCAGCCGAAGCCGCGCCCGCCGCGCGGCGGCCGCACCAGGAGGCCCGGGGTGGCGCCGCGGCCGACGACGACCCGCTCGCCGTCGCGGTAGAGCAGCGCCGCGCGGGCGGTCGCCCGCGGCTCGCCGAGCGCCTCGCCGAGGCGGGCGATGCCGTCGGCGCCCACCGCCTCGAGCAGCCACTTGACCAGCGGGCCGGGGAAGCCGCCGAGGGCGGCGAGCTCCAAGCCCGCCTCCTCGACGACGAGCGGCCGGCCGAGCCGCGGTCCGAGCCGGCGCCAGGCCTCGTCGGCCTTGGCCCGCAGCACCTCCTCGAGGTCGAGGGACTGGATCTCGGGCAGGTCGAGCTCGACCGCCTCGAGCTCGGGCCCGCAGATGCGCCGCGCCTCCTCGAGCTTGCCCGGGTTGCCGGTGACGAGGACGGCGCCGGCGAGCGGTCCGCCGCTCCTAGCCGCCATCCGGCACCGTCCGCGCCGCCGCCAGGCTCTCCAGCTCGCGGGTGAGCTCGGCGGCCGCCGCCGCCAAGTCCTCGCGATCGCCGTCGTTGCGGACCACCCGGTCCGCCGCCGCCCGGCGCTTCGCGCCGTCGGACTGGGCGGCCAGCCGCCGCCGGGCCTCCTCTTCGCTCATGCCCCGGGCCACCGCCCGCGCCAGCCGGGTCTCCGGCTCCGCCTCGACGGTGACCAGGAAGTCGAGGTCCTCCGCCATGCCCGCCTCGACGAGGAGCGTGCCCTCCAGCACCACCACGCCGCGCACCCCCGCCACGATGCGCCGGAAGCGCTCCCGCACCAGGGGATGGACCGCCTCCTCCAGGCGCCGGCGGGCCTGCGGGTCGGCGAAGACGATGTCGGCCAGGCGGGCGCGGTCGACCTCGCCGCCGGGGCGGATCGCGGTCTCGCCGAAGAGCCGCCGCACCGCCTCGGCGCCGGCCCCGCCGGGGGCGTAGAGCGAGGCGACGAGCCGGTCGGCGTCGACGACCAGGAAACCGGCCTGGGCCAGCAGCGCGCCGACGCTCGACTTGCCCGACGCGAGTCCGCCGGTGAGGCCGACCGTGAAGGCGCTCAGGCGCGTCCCCTTCCGCTCTCCCGGCGCCGGCGGGCGGCGGCGAGGGTGTTGGAGAGGAGCATGGCGACGGTGAGCGGACCGACGCCGCCGGGCACCGGCGTGATCGCGCCGGCGCGCGGCGCGACCCGGGTGAAGTCCACGTCGCCGACCAGGACCGAGCCGCGCGAGGCGAGCCGCTCCCGGCGCTTGACGTCGCCGGGAAAGAGGCGCTCGACCGTCTCGGCATCGCTCACCCGGTTGATGCCGACGTCCACGACCACCGCCCCCTCGCGGACGTGCTCGGGGCCGATCAGCGCCGGCCGACCGACGGCGGCGACCAGCAGGTCCGCCTCCCGGCAGACCGCGGCGAGGTCGCGGGTCCGCGAGTGGCAGACGGTGACCGTCGCCTGCTCGCGCAGCAGCAGCGCGGCGAGCGGCTTGCCCACCAGCCGGCTGCGGCCGACGATGACCGCCCGCTTGCCGGCGAGCGGAATCTCGGAGCGGCGCAGCAGCTCGACGATGCCGCCCGGCGTCGCCGGCGCCAGGCCCGGCAGGTCGAGCCAGAGCCGGCCGACGTTCATCGGGTGCAGGCCGTCGACGTCCTTTTCGGGGTCGACGGCGGCGAGGACCTCGTCCTCGGGCAGGCCGTCGGGCAGCGGCAGCTGGACCAGGATGCCGTCGATGCCGTCGTCCCGGTTGAGCTCCTCGATCCGCTCGACGAGCTCCGCCGCGGAGATCGACGCCGGCAGCTCCAGCGTGCGGCTGGCGAAGCCCGCCTCCTCGGAGGCCCGCCGCTTGCTGCGGACGTAGACCGCCGAGGCCGGGTCGCCGCCCACCAGCGCCACCGCCAGCCCCGGCGGACGCCCGCCCGCCGCGACGAGCCGGCGCGCGCCCTCCGCGACCTCCTCGCGGATCGCCGCGGCGATCGGCGGCCCCTCGAGAATCCGGGTCAGGCGGGCCTCCTGCCGGTGTAGAGGGCGACGGTGCCGGCCGAGAGGTCCTCCCAGGCGAGGTTCGAGAAGCCGGCCCGCCGCATGCGCTCCAGGAAGCCGCGGCGCTGCGGAAAGTCGAGCACCGAGGCCGGCAGGTAGCTGTAGGCCGATCCGCGCGGCGACAGCAGCCGCCCCACGGCGGGCAGGACGCGGCGGAAGTAGAAGAGGTAGAGGGCTTTCAAGACCCGGTTCCGCGGCAGCGTGAATTCGAGGAAGGCGACCGCGCCGCCGGGCGCCAGCACCCGCAGGATCTCGACCAGCGCGAGGTCGAGGTCGGCGACGTTGCGCAGGCCGAAGGCGACGGTGACGCCGCCGAAGCGCGCCGCGGCAAAGGGCAGCGCCAGGGCGTCGCCCGCCAGGCCCCGCGGCCGGTTGCCGTCGAGCCGCTCGTACTTGCCGGCGGCCAGCGCCAGCATCGGCAGGCAGAAGTCGGCGGCGACGACGCGAGCGCCCCGCCGGCGCAGCGCCAGGGCCTGGTCGCCGGTGCCGCAGCAGAGGTCGAGCACCGGAGCGTCCGCGACGGTCGCGTCGATCGGAGCGGTGGCGTCGCTCGGAGCGGCCGCGCCGATCGACTCGGCCGCCCCGGTCGCCCGCAGCAGGGCCGCCGCCGCGCGCCGCCGCCAGACCACGTCGAGCGAGGCCGAGAGGACGTGGTTCAGCAGGTCGTAGCGGGGCGCGACCGCGCCGAACATGTCGCGGATCGCGGACCCGCGCTTGTCCAGCCCGGTGGCCCCGACGCTCATCGCGGCACAGTGTAACCGAGAGCGGCGAGGCGGCCCGGCCGCGGAAAGCCCCCGCCGGCCTTGACATCCCGGGTCGCCGTCCATAAGATCGAAGGCCCTTTGCCTGGCAAAGGCCGGTACCCTTACGTCAACGCAGGCAGAACTCGGAGAATCCGCGGATGAGCGACACTTTCAACCCGAAGCGCGAGGAGATCGAGCGCGACTGGTACGTCGTCGACGCCGCCGGCGTCACCTTCGGCCGGCTCTGCAGCGCCGTGGCACGGATCCTCACGGGCAAGAACAAGCCGATCTGGGCGCCGCACGTCGACACCGGCGACTTCGTGGTCGTGATCAACGCCGAGAAGGTCGTGCTCACGGGGCGCAAGGAAGAAAAGAAGATCTACTACCGACACAGCACCCATCCCGGAGGCCTCAAATCGGAGACCGCCGGTGAGGTGCTCGCCCGCCGCCCCGAGCGGCTGATCGAGCGCGGCGTCCGCGGGATGCTGCCGAAAAACAAGCTGGGCCGAAAGCAGTATCGCAAGCTCCGGGTCTATCCCGGGGCGAGCCACCGCCACGAGGCCCAGAAGCCGCAGGCGATCTCGGTGGCCTGAAGCGGCAGCGGAGGAGACAGGGCTTGAGCGATCTCAGTTACTACGGCACCGGGCGCCGCAAGCGAGCGACGGCGCGCGTTTTCCTGCGACCGGGCAGCGGCCAGTTCGAAGTGAACGGGCGCGAGCTCGAGAGCTTCTTTCCCAATCCGGTGATGCGGATGATCGTCCGTCAGCCGCTGCTGCTGACGGAGACCGCGGACAAGTTCGATCTCGTCGTGACCGTCTCCGGCGGCGGCTCGGCCGGCCAGGCCGGCGCGGTCCGCCACGGCATCTCGCGGGCGCTGCTCGAGTTCAACGGCGAGCTGCGCGAGCGCCTGAAGGGCGGCGGCCTCCTGACCCGCGACCCGCGCAAGAAGGAGCGCAAGAAGTACGGACAAAAGGGCGCGCGGGCCCGGTTCCAGTTCAGCAAGCGATAGGAGGGGGTCGGCCTTGGCAGAGCTCACCATGCAGGACCTGCTCGAAGCGGGCGTCCACTTCGGGCACCAGACCAGGCGCTGGAATCCGAAGATGAAGCGGTACATCTTCGGCAAGCGCAACGGCATCTACATCATCGACCTCCAGAAGACGATGGAGCTGTTCCACGAGGCGGCAGGGTTCGTGCGCGGCCTCGGGCGCGAGGGCAAGAGCCTGCTCTTCGTGGGCACCAAGCGCCAGGCGCAGGAAGTGATCGTCCAGGAGTCGCTGCGCTGCAAGCAGTACCACGTGACCCACCGCTGGCTGGGCGGCACGCTGACGAACTTCGTCACCATCCGCGCCTCGGTCGAGCGGCTGAAGGAGATCGAGAGCCGCCTGAACGACGAGGCGACGCCGCTCATCAAGAAAGAGCGGCTGCGGCTCGACCGCGAGCGCGAGAAGATGGTGCGCAACCTCGAGGGCATCCGCGAGATGGACGAGCTGCCGCACGCGCTCTTCGTCGTCGACCCCAAGAAGGAGTCGATCGCGGTCGCCGAGGCCAACAAGCTCAACATCCCGGTGATCGCCATCGTCGACACCAACTGCGATCCCGAGCAGATCGACTACATCATCCCCGGCAACGACGACGCGATCCGCACCATCCGGCTGTTCTCCGCCAGGATTGC
>JBFJMD010000212.1:0-5287 GCA_041634115.1 Thermoanaerobaculia bacterium
CCCTCCTTCAGGCCGTGGAACATCTCCAGATACATCTCGGCGACCCGCTCGTCGGTGCGCACCAGGTTGGGGTCCGAGGTGTCCAGCCCCAGCTCGTCCAGAATCGAGCGCACGTGGCCGGCGATCCGGCTCACCTGCCGCCGCTCGCGCTCCGCCTCGTCGTCGTCGGCCCGCTTTCCCAGCGGGCGCACGATCGCCTCTTTTCGCTGACTCATCTTCCGACGGTTCCTTTCTCCCCGCCCGTCGCAGCGGGTCGGAGCGAGATCTTATCGCATCGCGTACCGGGTATAATTCCGCGAGGAGGAGACCGATGGCAGCGATCACGATCGAGTATTGCGTCGTCTGAAACTACGAGCCTCGCGCCGCCGGTCTGGCGGACGACATTCGCGAGCGCTTCGGACTCGAAGCCGAGCTCATCCAGGGCAAGGACGGCGTCTTCGAAGTGCGCCACGACGGCGATCTCGTCTATTCGAAGAAGAGCACGGGCCGGTTCCCCGAGCCCGGCGAGGTGGAGGCGACCCTCGAGGGCAGGGTGTAGGCGGCGTCTCCCCGAGGAATCGGCCCCCCAGGGGGCTCTCCGCCAGCGCCCGCGATGCCCGTCGAAGGACCGGCCGGTCTGCGCGCACGCGCAGCGCAGGCGCGAGCCCGTGCCGCGCAGTCCGAGCAGCTCGCGCCGATCCCTGGGGGGCCGACTCCTCGGGGAGACGTGCGCTCAGGGGTGGGGGGCTCGGGCGAGCTGGGCCACCGCCTCCAGGTGGCCGGTCTGCGGGAAGAGATCGACGAACGCCAGCCGCTCGAGGCGGTAGTCGCGGGAGAGCTCGCGCAGATCGCGCGCCAGCGCCGCCGTGTGGCAGGAGACGTAGGTCAGGCGGAGCGGCCGCCGGGAGAGCAGCGCCGCCCGCACCCCCCGGCCGAGACCGGGACGCGGCGGATCGACGACGACCCGATCGGCCCCTTCCGGAAGCTGGCGCATCCAGGTCTCCACCGCGTGGGCGGCGGTCTCCAGGTTGGAGAGGCGCGCCGCGCGGACGTTGATCCGCTGGTAGCGCGCGGCCACCCGATCCCCTTCGACCGCCACGACCCGCCGGTAGCGCCGCGCCAGCGGCAGCGCGAACAGGCCCACCCCCGAGTACAGGTCGTAGGCCCGCTCCCCGCTCCACTCGCCCACGACCACTTCGACCAGACGGGCCAGCAGCTCCCCGTGCGGCTGAAAGAAGCAGCGCGCGTCGAAGCTGTACTCGAACTCCCCCACCCGCCTCGACACCCGCCCTTGCGGGATCCCGGGGACCACCGGCGCGGCCACGACGCCGTCGTCCCCCGCCGCCAGCTCGAGCCGCCGCGCCGGCCTTTCGCGCAGGCGCTCCGGCAGCTCGCCCAGGAGCTCCTCCAGCTCTGGGACGAGGATCGGACAGCGCTCGATGGGGACGAGCCGGTGACTGCGGCGCTCGAGGTAGCCGATGCGAACGCCCTCGTCCCGCCGCTCGCTGTGCAGCCGCGCACGGATCCGGTAGCCCCACGGGCTGGCGGCGACGATCTCGATCTCCTCCGGCAACCGCAGGCCTCCCAGTCGCTCCAGGGTCTCCCGCGCCGCCGCCGCCTTGTAGCGGAGCTGGAGCGGGTCCTCGAGGTGCTGCAGGTCGCAGCCGCCGCAGGCGTCGAAGTGGGGGCACGGAGGCCGGCGGCGCCCCGGACCCGGCCTCAGCACCTCGACGATCTCGGCCCGGGCGTAGTCGCTCCTGCTCTCGGTGATCCGCACCCGCAGGCGATCGCCCGGCGCCGAGCGCGGCACGAAGATCGGCAGACCCTGGCTGCGGGCGAGGCCGTCGCCGCCCGCGATCAGCTTCTCGACGACGACCTCGAGCTCTTCGGAGACCTCGAGGCGCAGGCCCTCCGGCCGGCGCGGCCGCTCGCTATCCATCCGCGCCCACCCCTCCGGCCGCGGCCGGGGGCCGCAGCGGGCCGCCTTCCGTCAGCAGGTGCACCCGCGGCGCCAGCGCCGGCAGGCGGTCGGCGATCTCGCGGGCCAGCTCCTCCGGACGGTGGCGGCGGCTCAGGTGATGGAGCACCACCGCCTCGTTGCGGAAGCTCCGCTCGCGCTCGACGAGGTCCTCGAGGTGAAGGTGCCCGTACCTGTCGCCGCGATCGCGCAGGCGGTCGCCGAGGAACGTGCATTCCAGCAACAGCACGGGGACGTCGAACAGCCGCGGCTCGGCGGCGAAGACCCCGGCGCCCGTGTCGCCGCAGTAGGCCAGCCACGGCGCCTCCTCGACCGCGGCGACCTCCGCGCCTCCCCGCCGCAGCTCGGCGATGCGCTCGCCGGGCAGGCCGCGGTAGGCGGGCGCCAGCCGCCGCTTCCTGCGGATCAAGAGGTAGCCGAGGCTGGGCACCACGTGGTCGGTGGCGAAGGCCTCGACCGCGAGCTCCTGCGGCAGGTCGACGCGGTCGCCGGGGTCGAGGGGCACGATCCGGTAGCGGTAGCTGCGCTTCTCGAGCGCGGCGGCGGCTTCGACCAGCGCCCGCAGGGGCCCGGCCGCGGCCCGCGGGCAGTGGACGCGCGTCTCCCCGGCGCCCTGCATCGACCGCAGCGACAGCAGGAAGGGGACCCCGAGCGCGTGATCGAGGTGGCCGTGCGAGAGGAAGACGTCGGCGACGCCGGCGAGGTTCGGCGCCCCGCGGCCGACGTCGAAGGCGATCCCCGGCGGCTGGACGCGAAACCAGGTCTCCCTGCCCGCGCGCGACTCGCCCTCGACGCTGAGGTCTCCGAATTGGAAGAGGCCGGGACTCATGCTCAGCCGCCCGGCGCCCGCCCGCGCGGCGCCGGTCCACCCGATTGTCTCACCGGCCGCGCGGCTAGATCTCCCGGTAGAGCCAGCGCCGCAGCGGCGACAGGCGCTCGCCGACCCGCTTCCAGTCGGGGTCCATGTGCCAGAGGGCGGCGGCGACCGACGAGAGCAGCGAGTTTCCGTCTTGCGGCGTGAAGCAGAAGCCGGAGAGCTCCCGCTTGCGGCGCACGATCAGGGACGGCAGCACGACCACCGTCTGCGACAGGATCCGGCCGTAGTAGCCGTGGTCGCGCCCGAAGCTGAAGATCAGGTTGGCGTGCTGCTTCTCGGTCACCGCGACGAGCGGGTTGCGGCGCAGCCGCCGCACCACCTCTTCCAGCGCGAAGTCGCGGTCGAACTCCATGCGAAACCAGATCGAGTGCATGTACTGGGTGTTCAGCTTGGCGGCGCTCGAGAAGAGATCGAGGTCGGCGCCGAGAGTGGCGAAAACGTGGTGGGCGTCGCGCGCGTGATGAGTGCCGAAATCGGGATCGTCGTGGGTGCCGACGTACGGCGCCGGGATGAACTTCCCCGTCTGGGTGACGTCGTTCGCCCGCCGCATGCAGACGAACGAGCCGTGGCGGAGGCTGAAGGCGCCCTCCTCCTCGGCGCAGATCGTCTTGATCAGCGTCGTGATGTTGTGGGTGTTGCAGGAGACGATCTGGATGAAGCGGTCCTCGCCGGCGACCAGCACCTCGTCGTTGACGCCCCGCGCGTAGGGCTTGCCGAAGTCGAACTCGCTCCCCTGGGCGAGGAAGCCGGAGGGACCGGCGAGATCGGTGTAGAACTTCGCCTTGTTCTCGTTGCCCGCGGGCGTGCAGTCGATGACCACGGACGCGCGCTCCAACGCCTCGTCGGCGTCGAGGCTCACCTTGTGCCCGAGCTGCTCGAAGGCGTCGCGGCGGTCGGCGTCCACCGCCAGCTTGGCGCCGCGGTCCATCAGATGTTGGATCCGCGAGCGATCGGAGGTGAGCGGGGTGCGCTTGTGGAAGGTGACCTCGTCGATCTCCATCTTGTCCCCGAAATCGCAGAACAGCCCGATCAGGGGCTCTCCGATCGTGCCGGTCCCGACGATGTGCACGATGCGCTTCATACTCTCCTCCTGGCTAGCCGAAGGCGCCGTGCCGGCCGCCGCCGCGCCACTCCGGATCGCGGTGCGCGAACTCGTCCAGCTCCCGGGGCACCTCCACGAGCGTGCGGGTGACCTTGGCGTCGCAGACGTCGTTCTCGCATTCGTAGGTGTAGACGTTCCACTCCCCCCGCCGCGCGTAGCCGCAGAGCGTCTGGTAGGAGTCGCAGTTGCCGCACTTGATCGAGATGTTGCGGATGTTGATCACGTGGCTAGAGCTTCGCCTCCTCGAGCGCCTTGCGCAGCCTCGAGGCCGGAGACAGGCCGCTCTCGAAGTAGGCGATCCGACTCGACCGGTCGAGCACCATCACCGTCGGCAGCGCGTAGATGCCGAGCCGCGATGACAGCTCGTCCCGGGAGTCCACGAGGACCGGATACGGGAAAGGGCTCCCGCGCACGAACTCGCGGACGACCTCGGCCTCCTCGCCGACGCTGACGGCCAGGAACGCGATCTCCGCTCCGGCCAGCTCCGCGTGGAGCTCGGCGAGGATGTCCGCCTGCACCCGGCAGGGCGCGCACCAGGTCGCCCAGAACTCGACCAGCAGAACCCGGCCGGAGAAGTCGCCGGCCTCGACGAACGACCCTTCGAGCGACGGCAGCCGGAAATCGACGGGCGGCGCCGTCCCGGCCGGCGACTGCGCCCGGCAGCCGAGGCCGCCCAGCAGCAAGAGGACGGCGAGAGCGGTCGAGGTAGTTGGGTTCGTTCGCTGGCGGCGCATGGTGACCGTGCCTGGAAAGACGGCGACCCGCTCGGAATCGAAGCGCGCCCGCGCCAGGTCGGTCGTCGAAAAAGGGTCGGGGAGCCGCGGAGGCCGACGATCGGACGCGGCCTCCACGCTCCCCCTTGAGCAGAGTCGGGTGCGCGCCGGAAACGCCGAGCGGAGCGGCCGCGTCGAGGCGACCGCTCCGATCGACGCCGTTGCGCCCGAGGGCGAGCCCCCTCGCGCGGCCCTACTTCGGCGCGGTGGGCGGCTTCGTCGGCTTCCTGGCGGTCTTCCTCTTGGTGGCCTTCTTCTTCGTAGCCTTCTTCTTGGTGGCCTTCTTCTTGGGTTTCTTCTTGGTGGCCTTCTTCTTCGTAGCCTTCTTCTTGGCCTTCTTCTTCGTAGCCTTCTTCTTGGCCTTCTTCTTCGTAGCCTTCTTCTTGGCCTTCTTCTTCGTGGCCTTCTTCTTGGCCTTCTTCTTCGTAGCCTTCTTCGTGGCCTTCTTCTTCGTGGCCTTCTTCTTGGCCTTCTTCTTGGTAGCCCGCTTCTTGGTGGCCTTCTTCCGGGTGGACTTCTTCCGCGTGGGCTTCTTCCGCGAGGCCTTTTTCTTGGCCGCCTTCTTCTTACGCTTTGCC
>JBFJMD010000213.1:0-5274 GCA_041634115.1 Thermoanaerobaculia bacterium
CGGATCGCCGGCCACGTGCGCTCGATTCTGGACGAGCTGGGGCTGGACACCTCGGACCCCAACCTGGTGCGCACCGACGAGCGGGTCGCCGAGATGTATCTGGAGATGTTCCACGGCCTGAAGGAGGGCGTCGAGCCGGAGATCACCACCTTCCCGAACGAGGAGGGGTACAGCCACATGGTGATGGAGAAGCAGATCCCCTTCTACTCCATGTGCGCCCACCATCTGATCCCCTTCTACGGTCACGCCCACATCGCCTATATCCCGGAAGACAGGATCATCGGTCTCTCCAAGTTCTCGCGCATCCTCGAGTTCTACGCCAAGCGCCCGCAGCTCCAGGAGCGGCTGACCGAGCAGATCGTCAACTTCCTGGAAGAGAACCTGCGGCCGCGCGGCGCCATGGTGGTCGTCGAAGCGCGGCATCTGTGCGTCGAGATGCGCGGCGTCAAGAAGCCCGGGGCGCTGACGGTGACCTCCGCCATCCGCGGCGTCTTCCACCAGCGGCCGGTCCGTGAAGAGTTTCTGGATCTCCTGCGGCGCGGCTAGCCTCCTGCTGCTGGCGGCGACCGGGGCGCTCGCCGGCCGCCGCTCGCAGGCGCCGCGGGACGCGATCGAGCTGACCAACTTCCGGCTCGCCCCGGCCTACTCGCAGTGGCTCGTGGGACCGATCGCGAGAATCGCCGACCGCGAAGAGGTCGAGCGCTATCTGGAGCTCACCGACGACGCGGCGGCGGCGGCGTTCATCGAGGAGTTCTGGGACCGGCGCGACCCGCCGAGCTCGCTCAAGCCCGCCGACCGGCCCCGCGAGCGGTTCGAAGAGCGGGCGCGGGCCGCGGACGCCATCTACAGCGAAGGCACCCACCGCGGCCGGTTCACCGACCGCGGCACCATCCTCATCCTCTACGGCGAGCCGGAGGAGAGGCGCTACGCGGTGTCGACCCTGCCCGGCAACCCGCCGGTCGAGATCTGGGACTACGCGAAAGACGCCGGCCCCGGCCTCGACGGCGAGCGGCCGAAGCGCCGCTACCTGTTCATCAAGCGCGGCGACCGCACCGTCGAGGAGCCGACGATGGCCCAGCGCCTGCTCGAGCAGCGGCGATAGGCGGGCGCCGGGTCAGCCGCCGGACGGGCTGCGCAGGCCCCGCAGGCTGGTCAGGCGGGCGCCGATCTGCAGAAACAGGTCCTCGCTCCGCTGTCGCCATTCCGCCGGGGTGAAGCGATCGGCGGGAGCCGAGAGCTCGACCACCCCCTTGCCCGGCTCGCCGGCGGCGACCTTGATCCTGAACTCGCTCCAGATGAGCGCCCATCCCGGCGTCACCTCGACTCGGTGGTCGAAGGCGGTCCCGGAGAACTGGAGGGCGTCGATCACCGCCGCCAGCAGCCGTCCGCCGTTGGCGGCCCAGGGCTCGTCGTAGGCGCGCGCGGCGACGTGCGCTCCCGGCGGCGCGCGGTAGGAGTCTCGGAGCAGCAGGTCCTGGAAGCGGGAGTTGTTCTCGAAGCCGGAGAAATTGGGGTCGGTGCGGGCGCGCAGCCGGGAGCGCTCGTCGATGTGGATCGCCCGCGCCAGGTGCTCGATCGCCAGCGCGGCGTAGCCCGCCATGGCGTAGTTCGAGGCGACCAGGTAGAAGGACTCGGCCGAGGCCGGGTTGCGCTCCAGGTAGGCGCTGAACTCGGCGCTGGCCTCCGCCAGCTTTCCCTGCAGCACCAGGACCGCGCCGATGTTGAGGGCGTTGTCGGGCGCCGCCGGATCGAGCTCCCGGGCCCGCAGCAGCGCCTCGAGGGCGCGGTCGTACCTCTCCTCGGAGATGTCGAGTGCGGCGCGGCTCATCCAGGCGCCGCGCAGGCCCGGGTCGAGCTCCAGGGAGCGGTCGAGATCGTGGCGCCCCTTCTCGACGTCCCCCATCATGAAGCGCACCGTGCTGCGCAGGTAGTAGGCCTCGCCGACGGTGGGCCGGGCCGCGACCAGGCGGTCGAGCAGGGCCAGCGCCGCACCGGTGTCGCCGGCGTCGATGAGCTCGGCGGCCCGCCCCAGGTCGCCGCCCTCGGCGGCGGCGACGACCCCGGCGGGGGCGAGAAGGACGACGAGCAGACCCGAAACGGCGAGCAGGACGCGACCCATGACCGGCCTATTCTAAACGGCCCACCGAGCCCTCGGTCGTGTGCCCGCCGGGCACTCTCTGCGGGGGCGGGAAAAGTGCACGCGTCGTGGCGCCGAGGCTTCGGCTCCTCCGGCGTCCCGGGGTCCGGGGAGGCCCGCGCGAGGGCCGGCGCGAGCCGGTCGGACTTCGACGGGGGTCTCGCGCCTGCGCTCCGCGTGCGCGCTCCTTTAGAATCCCCCCATGCCCGAGCCCACGCCATCGCCGGCGGAGATCGCGGCCGCGCTCGGCCGGCGGCTGGTGGGGCAGAGCCGCGCGATCCAGGAGATCTCGATCGTCCTGGCCAAGAAGCTCGCCGGCCTGCCGGCCGGCAACGTGCTGCTGATCGGCTCCTCCGGCACCGGCAAGACGACGTTGATGCGGGCGGTGGAGGAGTATCTGGCCTCGCGGCCGGAGCTGGGGGCGCGCGCCACCCAGGTGCGGGTCCACGCGAACCTGCTGGCCGAGGAGGCCGAGCGGCGGCGGCCGGGCGAGGCGCTGCTGGCGCGGCTGGTGGAGCGGGCCCGCGAGGAGCTGGGGGACGAGGCGGGCTCCGAGCGGGTGCTGGAGCGCGCCCGGCGCGGCATCGTCTTCGTCGACGAGATCGACAAGATCCGGGCCCGCATCGAAGAGCGTCCGCACCTCGCCGGGATCCGCGCCCAGGAGGCGCTGCTCACCCTGATCGAGAACGAGGCCGTGCCCTTCACTTTGCCGCAGTGGATGGGCGGCGGCGTGGTGCGCGTCGACGCCGGCGAGCTGCTCTTCGTCGGCGCCGGGGCCTTCGAAGGCCTCTACGACGCGGTCTACGACCGGGTCACCCTGGGGCGGGACCGGGGTGCGCTCAAGTCCACGACCTTCGTGGACGGCGGCGCGGTGCGCGAAGAGACGGTGTTCCGCCTGGCGGACTGGCTGCGCAGCGAGGACCTCTTCGAGTACGGTATGAGCCCCCAGTTCCTCTCCCGCTTCGACGCCGTGGTGCTGCTCGAGGACCTGCGCGAGGACGAGCTGGTGGAGATCTTCCTGACCAGCCCGGAGAGCGGCTTCCGCCAGTCCAAGGACTGGTTCGGGCACCTCGGGCTCGAGCTCGCCGTCTCCCCGGCGGCGGTGCGCAGGATCGCCGCCGAGGCCGCCCGCGAGCCGCGGCTCGGCGCGCGGGCGCTGCAGGGGGTCTTTCGCCGGGTGATCCGCGCCTACGAGCTGGACCCGCAGGGCGCCGCGGTCGACGGCACGCTGGTCATCGACCTGCCCGAAGTCGAGAAGGCCCTGGGCGAGCGGACGGGCTGAGTTGGTCCTCGCCCCGGTCGACCAGGCGATCCTCGGCGCCTACCTGGCGCTCGTCATCGGCCTCGGGCTGTGGCTGGCGCGGCGGGCGGGGGAGTCGGAGGAGTCCTTCTTCCTCGCCGGCCGGCGGCTGCCCTGGTGGCTCGCCGGCACCTCGCTCATCGCCACCAGCTTCTCGATCGACACCCCGCTGGGGATCGCCGGCCTGGTGGAGGCCAACGGCATCGCCGGCGTCTGGTTCGCCTGGTGCTTCGCGATCGGCGGCGCCGGCATGCTCGGCTACGCGCTCTTCTCGGAGCTCTGGCGCCGCAGCGAGGTCGTCACCGACGCGGAGCTGGTGGAGCTGCGCTACGGCGGCAGGAGCGCCGCGGCCCTGCGCCTCTTCAAGGGCCTCTACTTCGGCGTCTTCCTGAACGCGCTCACCCTCGGCTGGGTGCTCAAGGCGGTCGTCACCCTGGGCGCCGAGCTGTTCGGGCGATCGCCGACGGCGATCCTCGTGGTGGCGGTCGGGCTCACCCTGGTCTACGCCGCCGTCGCCGGGCTCTGGGGCGTCGTCGTGAGCGACCTCCCGCAGTACCTCCTGGTGCTCGGCGCGATGGCCTTCCTGACCTGGGTCGGCTTCGACCGGGTCGGCGGGCCCTCCGGTCTCGCGGCCGCGCTCGGCGAGCGCTTCGGGGCGGAGGGGGCGGCGCGGGCGGTGTCCTTCGTGCCCGCGCCCGGAGACCCCTTCTTCGGCACCTTCCTCGCCTACGTGCTGCTCCTCTGGTGGGCGCACAAGAACGCCAACGCCAGCGGTGCGGTGGTGCAGCGGCTGCTGGCGTGCAGGAACGAGCGCGAGGCGCGGCGCTCGACGCTCCTCTTCAGCGTCATGACCTTCTCGGTCAACTACTGGCCGATGATCGCCATCGCCCTCTCGGCGCTGGCCCTCTACCCGGCCCTCTCCTCGGAGCAGGCCTTCGCCCGGCTGCTCGGCGAGGGGCTGCCGGCGGGCGCCCGCGGGCTGGTCGTCGCGGCCCTGGCGGCGGCGTTCATGTCGACGATGGACTCGCATCTGAACCTCGGCGCCGCCTACCTGGTGCACGACGTGGTGCGGCGCTTCCTGCGGCCCTGCGCCAGCGAGCGGGAGCTGGTGCTGTGGGGCCGGCTGTCGACCGCCGTGCTGCTGCTGCTGGCGGTGCTCCTCTCCTACCGGCTGGAGTCGGTCTCCGCCGCCTGGACGCTCCTCGCCGCGATAACCTCCGGCTACGGCCTGGTCACGGTGCTGCGCTGGTTCTGGTGGCGGATCAACGCCTGGAGCGAGATCGTGGCGCTCGCGGCCTCGGGTCTCACGACCTGGGGGGTACGGACCTTCCGGCCGGACGCGAGCCTGGGAGCGGAGCTGGCGACCGTGGTCGCGGTGAGCACCCCGCTGTGGCTCGCCGCCACCTTCCTGACGCCGCCGGTCGCGGCCGCCCGCCTGAAGACGTTCGTCGAGCGGGTGCGGCCGTGGGGGTGGTGGGGCGCGGAGGGCGCCCGCCTCGCCGGACTCGGACGCCGCCTGGGGCTGTGGGCGGCGGGCACCGCCGCGCTGTTGACCCTGAACTTCGCCATCGGCGCCGCCCTCTTCGCCCGCTGGCCGCTCGCGGCGGCGCTGCTGGCGGCGGCCGCGGCGGCGCTCTGGGGCTTTTGGAAGCTGGACGGAGCGGCCGCGACGGGCCGCTGAAGCGGCGGCTTCGACCCGCTCGCCTGTGCCGGCCGGGGTCCGCTCCGGTCATCTTCGAAGATCGGCTTCGGCGCCTCCGGCGCTCCGGGGGCCGGGGGAGGCCCTTCCGGGGACCGGCGCGAGCCAGTCGGACTTTGGCGGGGGGCTCGCGCCTGC
>JBFJMD010000214.1:0-5265 GCA_041634115.1 Thermoanaerobaculia bacterium
CGGCGCCGCGGCTCTTGTACTCGCCGGGGCTGACCGCCTCGAGGGAGACGAAGTGGTCGTGCAGCCGGCTGGGCCCCGACAGCCCGACCTCGAATGCGGCGTCGAGCACCGAGGTCGACTCGCGC
Source organism: Thermoanaerobaculia bacterium (assembly GCA_041634115.1). GTDB lineage: Bacteria > Acidobacteriota > Thermoanaerobaculia > Multivoradales > JAHEKO01 > JBFJMD01. The sequence continues at coordinate 126 of JBFJMD010000214.1, forward strand.
AGCAGCCGCTTGGCGTGGTCCACCGTGAGCGCCTGGAGGAACCGCTTCGGCGTGGTCCCGGCCCAGCGGCGGAAGAGGCGTTGGAAATGAAAGGGGCTCAAGCCCGCCTCGGCCGCAACCTCCTCGAGCGCCGGCTGCTCGCTCATGTGACGGTCGAGGTACAGGATGGCCCGCTCGACCCGTTCGTAGTCCGCTCCCTGCCCGGTTCCGTCGCGTGTCATGCCGGGAGAATAGAACGGCCGGGGGGCCCTGCCCACCCGGATCTTGCGGAGCGAGCCGGGCTTCGCGCCGTCACGAGCGCGCCGCCCCCTCGCCGCCGTTCTCGACGTAGGGCTCGTTCAGCCGCAGCGGCGCGCGGAGCTTGCGGAGCCTGAGGTTGAGCGCCTCGACGAACACCGAGAAGCCCATCGCGAAGTAGATGTAGCCCTTCGGGATGTGGTGGTCGAGGCCGTCGGCGACGAGCGCCATGCCGATCAGCAGCAGGAAGGAGAGCGCCAGCATCTTGACCGTCGGATGGCGCTCGACGAAGCCGCTCACCGGGCGGGCGAAGGCCAGCATCACCAGCACCGCCACCACCACGGCGATGACCATGATCGAGATCTCGGTCACCATGCCGACGGCGGTGATCACCGAGTCGAGCGAGAAGACGATGTCGAGCAGCGTGATCTGGATCAGGATGGCGGTCAGCGAGACGCGCACTCGCGCCGATTTCTCGCCCCGCTCGCCCTCCAGCTTCTGGTGGATCTCGTGGGTGCTCTTGCCGAGCAGGAACAGGCCGCCGACGATGAGGATGAGGTCGCGGCCGGAGATCTCGTTGCCGAGAACGCCGAAGAGCGGCGCCGTCAGCTTCACGATCCACGCCAGGGAGACCAGCAGCGCGATCCGCATCAGCATCGCCATGGACATGCCCAGGATCCACGCCGTGCGCTGCTGGTCGCGCGGGAGCTTCCCGGCCAGGATGGAGATGAAGATGATGTTGTCGATCCCGAGGACGATCTCGAGGGCGGTCAGGGTCGCCAGGGCGATCCAGGCTTGGGGATCCGTCAGCCAGTCCATGTGCGCGCTCTCCCCGTGCCGACGGTTCTCCGGGGCCCGGCGAGGCCCGGCACGGACGGCGCTGCTCGCTCGGGGCGCCCGCCGCCCGGTGGCGGGCGGAGGCGCCCGCATGCTAACCCGTCAGATCTGGATGGCGGGGGCGCCCGCGGACCAGGCGGCGCGAGGCCACCGTCCGCCCATTTCCGTCGCCTCGCCGCCGCGGGTCCCGGACACCTCCTCCGGCGGCGGGATCCAGCCGGCGATGCGCACGAACTGCTCGAGCACCTCGGGGTGGAACTGCACCCCCGCCTCGGGCGCCAGACGCTCGAGCACCTCGGCGAGCGGCACGCGCGGCCGGTAGGGGCGGTCGCTCAGCATCGCCTCGAGGGCGTCGACGACGGCGACGATCTGCGAGCCGAGCGGGATCTCGTCGGCGCGCAGTCCCGCGGGATAGCCGCTGCCGTCGTAGCGCTCGTGGTGGTGGAGCACGAGCAGGCTGGCGCGCTCGAATCCCGGAATCGAGCGCAGGATGCTCCACCCGTACTCGGGGTGCTTCTTGACGACCGAGTACTCCTCCGCGGTCAGGCTCCCGGGCTTGAGCAGGATCGAGTCGGGCACGCCGATCTTGCCGATGTCGTAGAGCAGCGAGGCGATCTCGAGCTGCCGCAGCTCGAGATCGTCGAGCCGCATCTGCTCGGCCACGCGCATCGCCCAGCCCGAGAGCTGGCGGGCGTAGCGTCCCGTCTTGAGGTCCTTCAGGTCGAGAACCAGGCTCAGCGCCGAGAGGGCGCCGCTGCGGGCCCGCTCGAGCCGCATCTTGAGCTGCTTCATCCGGATTCTGCTGTCATCCATGGCGACGGGACCTCCTGGCGGCTTCCCCCTCACCTCAGTAGAGTCCTTCTTAAGGCGCCATGATATACGGCCCGGACGAGATAAAGCTATTGATATCAATCAATTCAGGGGGGCGGCGGCTAGTTCTCGTCGGCCGCCGGATCGGCCTCGGCGGCGTGGCGGTCGGCAACGTCCGTCGCCCGCCGGCGCTCGACTCGCGGCTTCACGCCCGGGACGGCCGAAGCGGCCGCGCCCGGCCGGCGCCGGTCCAGCTCGACCTCGATCACCCGCCGATCGTCGATCGAGAGACACAGCCGGATCGCCCCGCGGCGCGAGCACTCCACCTGGAACTCGCCGTGGCGGTTGGTCAGGTCCCGCGACACGATCTCTCCGCCGATGACCAGGTAGGCCGGGACCCGGGCGACGGGCTCGCCGCCGCGGCTGGCCACCTGGCCGACGACCGACACGCCCCGCCCGCTGCCGTAGTCGAGCCGGGTGTCTACGGTGTACTGGCGGGCGTTGAAGACGATGTGCCGGGCGGTGGCGCCGCGATTCCGGACTCCGGCAGGGGCCGGCTGCAGGTAGCTGTCGAAGGAGACGCGCACCGGCAGCCGCTCCAGCCGCTCGCGCGCGTGGCGCTCGCCGACGCTGAAATAGGCGAGCACGGAGCGCACCGCCCAGGGCGGCGGCTCGGTCTCCGCCCGGCCGTCCGCGGCCACGGCCTCCAGCGTCTCGACGAGGTCGCCGCACTGGCGGCAGCCGTTCTCGAGATGCGCCGCCATCCGCTTGCGGGAGATCGGATCTCCCAGACCGCGCACGTAGTCGCTCCACTCGGCGATGTCGAAATGCGCCATGCTCTTCTCCGCTTCGATCTCGAAGTGTATCCTGGCGGCCGCCGCGAAGCCGGCGAAAGGAGGGAACGATGCCCGTAGGGAGCGCGCACGAGCCGGGCCTGACCTGGCTCATCTTCGCGCTGATGACCGTCGCGACCTGGGGACTCTACGGGGTCTTCCTGCACGGTGGACAGGTCGGGATGGCCGACCCCGAGAACGGCCGCTACAAGGCGTTCCTCTTCGTCGGCGTCGCCTACTTTCTCACCGCGATCGTCGGGCCCCTCCTGGTGCTGGCCACGAACCGCGCCGACTGGAGCTTCCCCGCCCGCGGCGTCCTCTGGTCGCTGCTGGCCGGCCTGGTGGGGGCCGCCGGCGCCTTCGGCGTGCTGCTCGCGTTCGGCGCCAAGGGCAGCCCCAGCGTCGTGATGTCGATCATCTTCGCCGGCGCGCCGGTGGTGAACGCCCTCGTGGCGCTCCTCTGGCACCCACCCGCCGGCGGGCTCGGCGCCCTGCGCTGGCAGTTCGTGGCGGGGATCCTGCTGGCGGCGCTCGGCGGCTGCCTGGTCACCCTGTACAAGCCCGACCCGGCCCCGCCGCCGGGAGCGGCCGGCGCAGCCTCGCGGGCCGCGGCCGAGACGCCGCCCGGCGCCGGCTAACCCATTCGCAGGACGACCTTGGTGCAGCCTTCGCTCTTGCCGTCGAAGATCTCGTAGCCGCGCGGACCCTCGGCCAGGGGCAGCCGGTGCGAGACCACCGCCGCCAGCAGCGCCTCGTGCTCCGCCACCCAGGGCAGCAGCCGCTCCATGTAGGCGCGGGCCGGACAGCGGCCGGCGCGATAGGTCAGGTTCCTGTCGTAGGCCTCGCCGGGGGAGAAGGCGAGCGCGGCCTCGGTGTGGAAGCCGACCGCGGCGACCACGCCGCCGGGGCGCACCAGATCCACCGCCAGGCGGGTGGCGGCGGCCGTGCCCACCGCCTCCAGGACGCAGTCGGCGCCGCGGCCCCCGGTCGCCTCGCGCACCGCCGCGAGCGGCTCCGCCGCGAGGTCGAGCGGCTCGGCGCCGCAGGCGGCCGCCAGCTCGAGCCGCTCCGGCACCCGGTCCACCGCAAAGACCCGCGTCGCCCCGCGCTCGACGGCGGCGGCCGCGGCCATGAGCCCCACGGGGCCGCAGCCGAGCACCGCGGCGACGCGGCCCGGGCCCGCCTCGGCCAGCTCGGCGCAGTAGTGGCCGGTCGCCGCCACGTCGCCGGCGAAGAGCGCCGGCTCCCAGCCCAGGCCGGGCGGCAGGCCGACCAGGGTCGAGCCGGCGAGCGGCACCCGCACCAGCTCCGCCTGGGTCCCCTCGAGGCCCTCGCCGCCCTCGACCCAGCCGAAGAGCCGCCCCCGCGGGCAGCGGCAGGTGAGGCCGGCGGCGCAGAAGAAGCAGCCGCCGCAGCTGGTGGTGAAGGGGCTCGCCACGCGGTCGCCGACGGCGAGGCCGGCGGCCTCCGGCCCGACCTCGACCACCTCGCCCACGAACTCGTGGCCGAGCACCGTGCCCGGATCGAGGCCGGTCTCGTGGCCCCGGTAGACGTGGAGATCGGAGCCGCAGATCGCGGCCAGCTCGACCCGGACGACGGCGTCGCCGGGCTCCAGGATGCCGGGATCCGGGTGCCTCTCGCACCGCACCCGGCCGGGCCCGTGGAAGGTGAGGGCGCGCATGGAGGAAGAAGTCTAGCCCGGGCGGCGCGGAGGGCCCGGACAGGAACCGCCGGCGGCCCCGTCCGTATCTGACTCGGATAGAATGCCCGGGCGCTTTGACGCCCGGACCGCGGCGGCGCGGATCTCGCGCGGCGGCACGTCCGGCCCCGTTCGTGCATATCCCGCCGACGGCGGTGGGTCGGCCCCCACCGGTTCGATTCCAGAGGGACTCAGGAGGAGAGACGACTTGAGCACCGCATTGCGAGCTTTTCTTGCCACGATCGCCCTCGCCCTGCCGGCGACGGTTGCCCTCGCCGAGTGGCCGAGCTGGCGCGGCCCGCACCAGAACGGCGCCTCCGACGAGGCCGGGCTGGTCGCCACCTGGTCCCCGGACGGCCAGAACCTGATCTGGAAGGCCCCCTTCGACGGCCGCTCGACGCCGGTCGTCTTCGACGGCCGCGTCTGCGCCAACGGCCGCGCCGGCGAAGGCATCGAGCGGCGCGAGATCCTCGCCTGCTTCGACGCCGGCAGCGGCGAGAAGCTCTGGGAGCGCGACTTCCCCGTCTACCACAACGCCATCCCCTTCCAGCGCGTCGGCTGGGCCAGCCCGGCCGCCGACGTCGAGACCGGCTACGTCTTCCTCCACGCCGCCGGCGGCCAGCTCGCCGCCCTCGACCGCGACGGCGCGATCGTCTGGGAGCGCCAGATGACCGAGGAGTTCGGCCGCCTGTCCGGGTTCGGTGGCCGCACCCAGACGCCGATC
>JBFJMD010000215.1:0-5258 GCA_041634115.1 Thermoanaerobaculia bacterium
CGCGTCCTCGTAGAGCCCGCCGCCGCGGGTCCGGTAGAGGGTGTTGGTCTCGCGGTCGAGGTGGGTGACGAAGAGCTCGGCCCGCCCGTCGCCGTCGAGGTCCCCGATCTCGATCCCCATGCTCGCCTCCGCGGCGCCGGAGCCGTCGAAGCCGACGCCGGCCAGGAGCGCCGACTCCCGGAAGGTGCCGTCGCCGTTGCCGAGGTAGAGGTAGTTCATCGTCGAGTCGTTGGCGACGTAGGCGTCGAGCCGGCCGTCGCCGTCGAGGTCCGAGAAGGCGACCCCGAGGCCCTTGTCGGCCGGGCTCGCGACCAGCCCGGCGGCGCGGCTGGCGTCGGTGAAGGTGCCGTCCCCCTCGTTGCGGTAGAAGACGTCGGCCAGGCCGTCGTAGACGTCCGGGTGGCAGTAGGAGCGGATGCCGCGCCGCGCGTCGCCGCACCACTTGTGGTTGTCGAAGGCGAAGTCGACGTAATTGACCACGAAGAGGTCGAGGTCGCCGTCCGCGTCCGGATCGAAGAAGCCGGCGCCGACGCTCCAGCCCGGCCAGCCGACGCCGGCCTCCGCGGTGGCGTCCTCGAAGGTGCCGTCGCCGCGGTTGCGATAGAGGACGTTGGGGCCGAAGTTGGTCACGTAGAGGTCGAGGTCGCCGTCCCGGTCGAAGTCGCCGAAGCTGGCGCCCATGCCGTAGCCCCGGTCGCCCACCCCGGCGCGGTCGGTCACGTCCTCGAAGCGCCCCTCCGCGTTCTGGCGGAAGAGGCGGTTCGCGGCTTCGGGGGGCGCCGCCCCGGGATCGACCTCGGGGCCGATCGGCGCCCCCTGCACGAGATAGACGTCGAGCAGCCCGTCGCCGTCGTAGTCGAGGATCGCCACCCCGGGCGCCATGTTCTCCGGCATGTACTTCTCGCCGGCGCCGAAGTGGCGGTGGGAGAACTCGACGCCCAGCGCCGCCGAGCGCTCGGCGAAGCGCGGGGGAGCCGGCGCCGGGCCCGGCTCGGAGGCCAAGGCGGCCGGCGTCGTTCCGCGCGAGAGCGGCGCCAGCAGCAGCAGAAGCGCGAGCGGCGCGGCGAGCCCGCTCCTCTCCCCGGGGGTCGCCGCGAGGTGCCGGAGCCGCCGGAGCCGCCGAGAGATGCGGGGCGTCCCCCCGCGCCGGCCCCTCACCCTTCGTCCGGGCCCTGCTTGAGCCGGCGGTAGGCGCGCATCTGCTCCTCGCTCTCCTCCGCGCGGCCGAGGCTCTCGAGCGCCGCCGCGTAGCCGAGCCGCAGCGCCGCGCTGTCGGCTCCGAGGTCGAGGGCGCGCCGGAAGCGCTCCGTCGCCTCTTCCGGACGCTCGAGCTTGACCGCGGCGCCGCCCAGGAGCGACCACGCCTCGCCCAGGCCGGCGTCCAGCGCCACCGCCGCGAGCAGCGACCGCTCGGCCTCCAGCGGCCGCCCGAGGTGGAGCAGGAAGAGCCCTTCGAGATAGGGGTACTCGCTGCGCGCCGGCGCGAGCTCGCGCGCGCGGGCGATCGCCGCCAGCGCCTCGTCCGGCCGCGCCAGCGAGAAGAGCACCTTCCCCTTCAAGGCCTGCGCCCGCGCGTCCGGGGTCCCGGCCGCGAGGATCCCGTCGAGGCGGGCCAGGGCTTCCGTCAACCGGTTCGCCTCCGCAAGCTCCTGCGCCTCGTTGAGCGCGATGCCCGCCTCCTTGGCCGCGCGCTCCTCCGCGTCGCGGCGCTCGGAGAGCTCCCGGAACCGGGCCATCGCCGCCGCCGAGCCCTCCGCTTCGCCGGCGCGCTGCAGCGCCGTCGCCAGCCGGTACTGGGCCTCGGGCGCGTCGGGCAGCCGCCGGGCGGCCTCGGTCAGATGCGCGAGCGCCGCCTCCATCTCCTCCCCCTCGAGCAGTAGAGACCCCAGCTCCAGGTGGATCCTCCCCGGCTGCGGCGCGCCGGCGGCCAGCGCCTTCTCCAGCCATTCCGCCGCCGCGCCCCGCCGCTCCGGATCGGCGGCCAGGGCCAGGCCCTTGAGCAGCAGCAGCCCCCCGTCGCCGGACCGCCGGCCGAGGCCCCGCTCCGCCGCTTCGAGCGCCCCGGCGGGCTCGCCCGCGGAGAGCAGCAGCAGACCCAGGTCGCGGTCGATCTCCGCGCTCTCCACCCCCCGCTCGCCCGCTTCGCGGAGCACCCCGATCGCCTCCTCGACCCGCCCCGCGTCCCGATGGAGCAGCGCCGCCAGGAGATACGGCCCCGGGTCGCCCGGCTCGAGCGAGCGCGCCCGCGCGAGCGCCGCCAGCGCCTCCGAGGTCGCCCCGACGCGGGCCAGGAGGCTCCCGGAGGCGAGCGCCGCCGCCGCCAGCTCCGGCGCCAGCCGCTCGGCCCTCCGGGCCAGCTCGAGCGCCGCCAGGAGATCTCCCTGCCGCTCGCGCACCGCGGCCAGCCCCAGCCAGATCTCGGCCCGCGCCGGCTCGAGCCCCGCCGCCTCCTCCAGCCGCCCCGCCGCCTTCTCCAGATCACCGGCGGTCAGCGCCGCCAGCCCCTCGGCGACGAGCCCCCCGGCCCGATCGTCCGGCCCCGGCCCCTGCGCGCCCGCCGGACCGGGAGCGCCCACCGCCATCCAGGCCGCGATCGAGGCAGCCGCGATTCCCGCGAGCGCGCGCTGTAGACGACGATTCATGGTCGGATCCCCCCCGCCCGAAGCGCCCGAGATCGTAGCAGGGCGTTAGAATCGCGCGCCATGCTGGGGATCTGGCTCGAGGAGGGGGAGGTCTCGCTTCGCGACGACCTGCCCGAGCCCTCGGCCCCGCCGGAAGAGGCGCTGGTGCGGGTGCTGCGGGCCGGGATCTGCAACACCGACCTCGAGCTCATCCGCGGTTACTACCCTTACCGCGGGGTGCTCGGGCACGAGTTCGTGGGCCGGGTGGAAGAGGGGCCCGAGGAGCTCGTCGGGCGGCGCGTCGTCGGCGAGATCAACGCCGTCTGCGGCGAGTGCGCGACCTGCCGCGCCGGGCGACCCACGCACTGCGAGCGCCGCACCGTCCTCGGCATCGTCGGGCGCGACGGCGCCTTCGCCGAGCGCCTGATCCTGCCGGTCGAGAACCTCCATCCCGTGCCCGACGCGGTCTCGACCGACGCCGCGACCTTCGTCGAGCCGCTGGCCGCGGCGCTCGAGATCCGGGAGCAGGTCGCGATCGAGCCCTCCGACCGGGCGCTGGTCGTCGGCGACGGCAAGCTCGGCCTGCTGATCGCCCGCACGCTGGCGCTCACCGGCTGCCGGCTCACGGTCGCCGGCCGCCACCCGGAGAAGCTGGCCCTGCTGGAGGCGACCGGGGCCGCGACGACGACGGGCGAAGACGTCGAAAGCGGCCGCTTCGACCTCGCGGTCGAGTGCACCGGCAACCCCGACGGCTTCGCGCTCGCCCGGCGGGCGCTGCGGCCGCGCGGCACCCTGGTCTTAAAGAGCACCTACGCCGGGAAGCTGTCGGTCGACGCCTCGGCCCTGGTGGTCGACGAGATCACCCTCGTCGGGTCGCGCTGCGGCCCCTTCCCCCCAGCCCTCGGGCTGCTCGCCGAGAGCCGCGTAGAAGTCGAAGACCTGATCGCCGCGAGATACCCGCTGGCGGAGGGGCTCGCCGCCCTCGAGCACGCGCGGCGGCGCGGGACGCTGAAGGTGCTGTTGGAGACGGGGTAACGCCCGGACCCGTGCCGGGCGTTGGATCAGATGCGCCCCCCACGAACGGGGGCGCTACCGCTTTCGGCCGCGAATGGCGCGCGGACCGGCGTGATAACCTCCGGCGCCTGATCCGGGGCGCGCGCGCCGCGCCCAATCCCCGCCTTCCGACCGGCGAGACCCCGAAGTGACCGACAAGACCGAGACGTTCCGCGTCCCCGCCAAACCCTCGCTCGACGGTCTCGAGGAGAAGTGGATCGCGCGCTGGGAGGCCGACGGCACCTTTCGCTTCGACCGCTCCGGGGAGCGCGAGCGGATCTACGCCATCGACACGCCGCCGCCCACCGTGAGCGGCTCGCTCCACGTCGGTCACGTCTTCTCGTACACCCACACCGACGTCGTCGCCCGCTATCGGCGGATGCGCGGCTTCGAGGTCTTCTACCCGATGGGCTGGGACGACAACGGGCTGCCGACCGAGCGCCGGGTGCAGAACTACTACGGCGTGCGCTGCGAGCCGGCGCTGGCCTACGACCCCGGCTACGAGCCGCCGGAGAAGCCCGGCAAGGAGCTCGCCCCGATCTCGCGCCGCAACTTCGTCGAGCTCTGCCTGCGCCTGACGGAGCTCGACGAGCAGGCCTTCGAGGACCTCTGGAAGCGGCTCGGGCTCTCGGTCGACTGGAAGCTCACCTACACCACGATCGGCGAGGAGTCCCAGCGCGCCTCGCAGCGCGCCTTCCTGCGCATGCTGGCCAAGGGCCTCGCCTACCAGGTCGAGGCGCCGACGCTCTGGGACGTGGACTACCGCACGGCGGTCGCCCAGGCCGAGATCGAGGACCGCGAGAAGGCCGCCGCCTACCACCGGCTGCGGTTCTCGACCGCCGGCGAGCCGGTGGTGATCGACACCACCCGCCCCGAGCTGCTGCCCGCCTGCGTGGCGCTGGTCGCCCACCCGGACGACGAGCGCTACCGGCCGCTCTTCGGCGGCGAGGCGCGCTCGCCGCTCTTCGGGGCGCCGCTGCCGATCGTCGCGCACGAGCTCGCCGAGCCCGAGAAGGGCACCGGGCTGGCGATGATCTGCACCTTCGGCGACGCCACCGACATCACCTGGTGGCGGCAGCTCGGGCTGCCGGTGCGGGCGATCGTCGGCCGCGACGGCCGCCTGGTGCCGATCGAGTGGGGGACGGAGGGCTGGGAGTCGTCGGACCCGGAAGCGGCGCAGGCGGCCTACGACGCGCTGGCGGGCTCGACCGTCGCCGCGGCCCGCCGCCGGATCGTCGAACTGCTCGCCGCGTCGGGCGACCTCCTCGGCGAGCCGCGCCCCATCACCCACGCGGTCAAGTTCTACGAGAAGGGCGACCGGCCGCTCGAGATCGTCACCAGCCGCCAGTGGTTCGTGCGCACGCTCGAGCACCGCGACGAGCTGCTCGCGCGCGGCGCCGACCTGGTCTGGCACCCGGAGCACATGCGCGACCGCTACGAGAACTGGGTCCAGGGGCTGAACACCGACTGGTGCATCAGCCGCCAGCGCTTCTTCGGCGTGCCCTTTCCCGTCTGGTACCCGGTGGGGGACGACGGCGAGCCCGACTACGAGGCGCCGCTCCTGCCCGCCGAGGATCGGCTGCC
>JBFJMD010000216.1:0-5249 GCA_041634115.1 Thermoanaerobaculia bacterium
CCATCCAACATTCCGCGGATTCTAGCAGGGCGCCGCCAGATTCCAAGGGGAATACGAAAGCTGCCCCGCGGCCGGTTCAGGCGGGGCCGGCGGCGACCGGCGGGGAGGTCGGGCTAGAATTCGGCCGTGCGTCTCGCCCTCGCCGCCGCCCTGGTCCTCGTCGCCGCGCTCGCTCCGGTCGCGTCGGTCCGCGCCGACGCGGTCGAGGCGATCGGCGCCGGCGACCTGGCCTGGGCTCGGCGCGCCGAAGGCCATCGCGGGGCGCTTGCCGAGCCCGGCCCGATCGGGGAGGCGATCGCCGCGTACCGCCGCGCGCTCGAGCACGATCCGGAGAACCGGGAGGCGCGCTGGAAGCTCCTGCGGGCCCTCTTTTTTCTCGGCGAGCACGCGGTCTCGGATCCGGAGCGGAAGCTCGAGATCTTCACCGAGGGCCGCGCTCTCGCCGAAGCGGGCATCGATCGCCTCGCCGCCCGGGTCGGCGGCCGCGCCGCCCTCGACCGGCTGGAGCCCTCCGAAGTCGCGGAGAAGCTCCGCGGGGAGCCCGCGGCGGCGGACTTCCACTTCTGGGCCGGCGCCCACTGGGGCCTCTGGGGCCGCCACCGCGGCAAGCTGGCGGCGGCCCGCCAGGGGGTGGCCAAGAAGATCCGCCACTACGCCGAGATCGTCAACGCCCTGGACGACGGCTACCAGCGCGGCAGCGGCCACCGGCTGCTCGGACGCCTGCACGCCGAGGCGCCGCGGATCCCGTTCGTCACCGGCTGGGTGGACCGGGACACGGCCGTCGCGGAGCTCGAGCGCGCGGTGGCGCTCGACGTCACCGACCCGCTCGGCGAGCTCTACCTGATCGAGGCGCTGCTCGAGTTCCGTTCGGAGCGGCGGCAGGAGGCGATCGATCGCCTCCGCCGCCTCGCCGCCCGCGAGCCCGGCCGCGAGACGCGCGTCGAGGACAGCCAGGCGCTGGCCGACGCGCGGGCCCTGCTCGCCCGGGTCGATTCCTAGCCGGGCCGGGCGAGGGCCCGGCTTGTTAATGCGCCTTGCAATTGTCGGGGCGCCGTGGGATACTCCGCCCAGCCCTATCGGCATCCCGGTCCGCAAGCTCGCCCGACTCGCGAACGCCGGACCCCCGCAGCAGATCCATCGAGCGACAGCACCGCATCCAGCAATCGGCCGAACCCAGGAACCCACCGCCGAGAACCGCTCGGCACCGAGAGTGCGATCGGAGAGCTCCATCCCAGCCTGACACCGCCGGCCCGCCCGGCGATTCGACCAAACGTCAGAGGAGATGTAGATGCGCGAGCAAGGCACTGTGAAGTGGTTCAACGAGACCAAGGGCTACGGCTTCATCAAGCGCAACGGCGGCGCGGATGTCTTCGTCCACTACTCCGCCATCCAGGGCGAGGGCTTCAAGACCCTCAACGAGGGAGACAAGGTCTCGTTCGAGATCGCGGAGAGTCCCAAGGGGCTCGAGGCGCGCAACGTCGCTCGCGACTGATCCGGCACCGCAGCGGACGGCGCGGCCGCCACTGGCTCAGGGGTTGAAGAGAAACTCCACCACGTCGCCGTCCCGGACCTCGTAGGTCTTCCCCTCGGTCCGCAGGCGGCCCGCCCGGTGGACCTCGTCGAGGCTCCCCGCCTCGCGCAGGTCCTCGAAGGAGGCCACCCGCGCGCGGATGAAGCCCCTCTCCATGTCGCCGTGGATCTTGCCCGCCGCGGCCGGCGCCGAAGTGCCCCGCCCCACCTCCCAGGCCCGCAGCTTGCCGTGGACCGCGGTATAGAAGCGGATGAGCTCGAGGCGCGCGAAGCAGGTCTCCACCAGCCGCTCGAGACCGCTCCTCTCGATGCCGAGGGCGGCGGCCATCTCCCGGCGCTCCGCGGGCTCGAGCTGGGCGAGCTCCCACTCGATCCGCGCCGAGATCGGCACCACCTCGGCCGCCGCCCCGGTCGCGGCCGCGAGCCGCTCCCGCAGCCCCTGCGGCGCCGATTCCAGACCGCAGTCCTCCTCCGACACGTTGGCCACGTAGACGATCGGCACCCCGGTCAGCAGACCCATCGTCTTCGCCTCGGCCCGCCCGTCCGGATCGAGGTCGAGCGACCGCAGGGGCCGGCCCGCCTCGATCGCCTCGCGCCAGGATTCGAGTCGCTCGCGCTCGGCCGCGCTCTCCCGGGGGCTCGTCTTCCAGACCCTGCTCCGCTTCTCGATCGCCCGGGCGAGGACCTCGAGGTCCGCGAGCAGCAGCTCGGTCTCGACCACCGCCGCGTCGCGCGCCGGATCGACGTCGGCGAAGACGTGCGCGACGTCGACCTCGTCGAAGCAGCGCAGGACGTGCGCCACGAGGTCCACCTGGCGGATCTCGCCGAGGAACCGGTTGCCGAGCCCCTCGCCGCGGCTCGCCCCCTCCACCAGCCCGGCGATGTCGATGAACTCGACCGCGCAGGGGGTGGTCTCCCCGGGGGCGAGGATGCGGGCCAGCTCCTCGAGGCGCGGATCGGGCACCGGCACCTGGCCGACGTTGCAGTCGATCGTGGTGAAGGGGTAGTTCGAGACGCCGGCGTGGCCGGCGGTCAGGGCGTTGAAGAGCGTCGACTTGCCGACGTTGGGGAGCCCGACGAGCCCGATCGAGAGCATCGCCCGGCGGCTACTTCTTACGGAAGCGATCGAGGGGGACGACGTTGCCGGGGGGCGACCCCGCCTCGGAAGGCGGCTCGTCCTCCTCCGCCGCGGCGGCGGAGCGCTCGCCGGCCCCGAACTTGAGGCCCAGCTCGGCGTGGGGGTCGAGAAAGGTCCGGATGGAGGCGAAGGGGACGGTCAGGCGCCGCCGGGCGCCGCCGAAGGCCAAGGTGACCGAGAAGCGGTCGTCCTCCACGTCGAGGTCCCAGAACCGGTGCTGCAGCACCACGGTCATCAGCTCCGGGTAGATCCGGCGCAGGTTGTCGGGGATGTCGACCGCAGGGTGGCGGGTGTCGAAGGTGATGTAGAAGTGGTGCTCGCCCGGCAGACCCTCTCGCGCGACCTCTCGCAGCAGATCGCGCAGCATTCGCAAGAGCGCCTGACCGATGAGCTTCGGATATTCGATGTTCAACTCGAAAATGCTAGCACGCGCCCGTCCGGCGCCGATGAAACTCGGGGACGGCTCCTCCCGTAGAGGAGAGCGGACCCGGCGAACCGGAAGGAGATCCCTCATGCGGCGCATCCCCGTCACCTCGTCCGCCCCGCTCGGACTGACCGCGATCCTCGCGATCGGCGCCCTCGCCGCGCTCGCCGCGCTCACGGCAGCCCCGGCGCTCGCCGACGACTGCCGCTTCACCGCACCGCGCGAGGCGACCCTGGACGCCGCCGGCGCCTCGCTCCTCGACCTGGAAGCCGCGGCCGGCTCGCTCCGCGTCGAAGGCAGGCCGGGCCTCGCGGAGGTCCGCGTCCGCGGCACCGCCTGCGCCTCCCGCGAGCGCGACCTCGACGAGATCGTGCTGGAGGCCGGCCGCGACGGCGATCGCCTGCGGGTGAAGGCGAAGACGCCCGAGGGCGACGACGGCTGGGGCTGGAACCGCTACGCGCACCTCGACCTCGAGGTCGAGGTGCCGGCGGACCTGGCGCTGAAGATCTCCGACGGGAGCGGCTCGATCGAGGTCGAGCGTGTCGCGTCGCTCGAGCTCCGGGACGGCTCCGGCTCGATTCAGGTGCGCGAGGTGGCCGGGTCGGTCCGGATCGCCGACGGCTCCGGCGAGATCGACGTCCGCGGCGTCGGCGGCGACGTGACGGTGCGCGACGGCTCGGGCGAGATCGAGATCCGGGACGTCGAGGGGCGGGTCGTCGTCGAGGAGGACGGGTCGGGCTCGATCTGGATCGCCGGCGTCGGCGGCGACGTGGTGATCGACGAGGACGGCTCCGGCGGCATCGAGATCGAGCGGGTGGGCGGCGGCGTGCGCATCCGCTCGGACGGCTCCGGCAGCATCCGGGCGGCCGACGTCACCGGCGGCTTCACGGTCGAGGACGACGGCTCGGGCTCGATCACCTTCGACCGCATCGGCGGCCCCGTCCGGCTGCCCTGAGCCGCCGTCCCGCGGGCGGCCGAGCTCGAACCGGGATCAGCCCAGGCCCAGCCGCTCGAGGTGCGCCAGGATCTGGCGCTCGGCGAGCGGCCAGGCGGCCCGCGGGACGTCGTCGTAGACGGTCGCGAGCATCTCCGCCGGCCGCCGCAAGCCCGCCTCCCAGGCTTCGCGGATCCGGCCCTCCCGCCACAGGCGGTGCTCGACGTACTCGTCGAGCTTGCCCGCGGCGTCCAGGATCGTCGGCCCGTGGCCCGGAAAGAGGGTGCGCGGCGCCAGGTCCCGGGCCCGCCGCAGCGAGGCCAGGTAGTCGTCCATGTTCCCCTCCGGCGGGTCGATCACGATCGTGCCGAAGCCGGTGACGAGATCGCCGGCGACGAGCGAGCCGAAGGTCTCGTCGAAGAACGCGAGGTGGCCGCGGACGTGACCCGGGGTGTGGACGACCCGGAGCGGCATCGGCGGATCGCCGGCGAGGACCACCCGCCGGCCGTCCTCCAGCCGTCCGTCGATCTCGATCCCCCGCTCGGCGAGCCGCGCGCCGGCGGCGGCGTGGGCGAGCACCGGCACCTCCAGCGCCCGGCGCAGCGCCTCGACGCCGCCGACGTGGTCCGGGTGGTGGTGGGTGAGCCAGATCGCCGTCACCCGGCGCCCCAGCCGCTCTCGCGCCGCGGCGAGGGCCTCGCGCAGGCGCTCGATCTCGCGCGGGTCGGGCGCGCCCGGATCGACCAGGACCGCCTCGCCGAAGCCCAGCAGATAGGCGTTCGTGTGCGAGGCCGGCGGCAGCGTCGGCGTCGGCTGCGGGAAGAGCACGACCCCGGGCCGGAACTCGACCTTGCGGTAGGGGCCGAGGTTGGCCTCTTCCGGATTGCGCATGCGGGGCAGGCCGGCCTCCGGCCCGTCCTCGGCGAGAACCGTCAGGATGTGCAGGATCGGCGGCGCGGTCAGCACCTCGCCCCGCCGCCAGCGCTCGACCGCCGCCGCCGGGTCGACCCACTCCGCCTCGGCGATCTCCCCCTCGGCATGGCGGGGCTGGAGCGCCCGGTCCGCCGGCCACTCCAGCAGGAAGAAGCGGTTGTCGTAGCGGATCGGCCCCAGCGGCGGGGTGAGCCAGCGGCCGGCGTAGACCAGCGCCGAGGCGTCGAGCGCGAGGCCGCGCTCGGCCAGCCAGGGGGCGAGCCGGGTCTCTTTCGCCTGCAGCCGCCGGC
>JBFJMD010000217.1:0-5245 GCA_041634115.1 Thermoanaerobaculia bacterium
GCATCCCAACCCGGAGGGATCACCAAGGTGATTCGCCAACGCCACCGAGCCACGGCCGGCTTCTACCTGGCGAGCGATCTCGTGGCCACCGTCCTGGCCTTCTTCGGCGCCTGGTACCTGCGCTTCGGCCTCGAGCTGATCCCCTACGAGCACCTGCCGGAGTTCCACCGCTATCTCTGGCTGCTGCCGATCATCGTGGTGATCTGGCCGACCGTGCTCTACTTCCACGGCCTCTACCAGAGCCGGCGCGGCAGGAGCCAGGTCGACGAGGCGCTCACTGTGATGGTGGCGGTGCTGCTGGCCACCGTCCTTCTCGCCTCGATCATCATCTGGATGCGCCCGCCGGGCGTACAGCGCGCCGACGGCACCTTCGAGGTCTTCACCTACAGCCGCGCCTTCCTGGCGCTCTTCGCGGTCCTCGATCTGCTCTTCGTCATCGCCGGCCGCGGCGCCGTCCGCTCGGCGCTGCGCCGCATCCGCCGCCAGGGGCACAACCTGCAGCGCATCCTCGTCGTCGGCGCCGGCGCCCTCGGCCAGGAGGTGACGCGCAAGATCCAGAGCCACCGCGAGCTCGGCTTCGAGATCGTCGGCTTTCTGGACGACGACCCCGCCAAGGCGGAGCAGAGGTTCTGCGGCGAGCCGGTGCTCGGGACCTGCGACGACGCCGAGCGGGTGCTGGCGCAGCAGCGGATCGACCAGGTGCTGCTGGCGCTGCCGATCGAGGCCCACGCCAAGACGCTGCAGATCTTGAAGGTCGTCGGGCGCGAGTGCCTCGAGGTCAAGCTGGTGCCCGACATCCTCCAGTACGCCACCCTGAAGGCGACGATCGAGGACCTCGACGGCACCCCGGTGATCAATCTGTCGCAGGTGCCGCTGCAGGGCTGGTACAGCCTCGCGAAGCGGGTCGTGGACCTGGGGCTCGCCGCCAGCGCGCTCGCCGGCCTGCTGCCGTTCTTCCCGTTCGTGGCGGTGGCGATCTGGCTCGAGGACCGGGGGCCGATCTTTTACCGCCAGGAGCGCATGGGTCTCGACGGCAAGCCGTTCATGATCCTCAAGTTCCGCTCGATGCGGACCGACGCCGAGTCCTCGAGCGGACCGGTCTGGGCGGTCCAGGACGACCCGCGGCGCACCCGCATCGGCAGCTTCCTCCGCCAGTGGTCGCTCGACGAGCTGCCGCAGCTCTGGAACGTGCTCAAGGGCGACATGTCGATCGTCGGTCCGCGCCCCGAGCGCCCCGCCTTCGTCCACGAGTTCAAGGGCAAGATCCCGCAGTACATGCTGCGCCACAGGGTCAAGGCGGGCATCACCGGCTGGGCGCAGGTGCACGGCTGGCGCGGCAACACCTCGATCCGCAAGCGGATCCAGTACGACCTCTACTACATCGAGAACTGGTCGCTGCTGCTCGACTTCAAGATCCTCTGGCTGACGCTGCGGCACGGCCTGCGCCACAACGCCTACTAGCCCGACCTTCTCACCGATGGCCGACCGCGCCGGCCGATGCGGTCCGGCGGGGACGGGGCCCGGCCGCTCCGATCACGAGGCCCGGCGCAGGCGGCGGGCGAGGCCGCGGCGGGCCTGCCGGAACGCCGCCTCGAGCCGCTCGCGCTCCGCGGCGTCCAGGCGCTCGCCGGCGAAGCTCTCCCGGAGATAGAGCGAGACGACCCGCGAGGCGGGAGCGGCGGCGGCCGGGAAGCGCCGTCCGAGCCGGCGCGCCACCTCGAGCGGCGGGGTGGAGTCGGCGACCGGCGCCACGGCGTCCAGCCGCGCCCGCAGCGCCCGGTAGGCGCGGGTCGCGTCGAAGCCGCGCCGGTGCCGCAGCCACCAGAGGAGGGCCGCGGCCGGCGCCAGCAGCGGCAGCCAGCGCAGGCTTTCGACTGCGGTCGGCGGCGCGTCGACTTCGCCCTGGGGCTCGGCGGAGTCGGCCGGCGCCGCCGCCGGGGTCTCCGGCCGCTCGCGCTCGCCGCCGCCGAAGCGGGCGAGCAGGTCCTTCCAGAAGTTGCGCAGCCCGATCGCGAAGCCGAGCTGGTCGTTGAAGCCGTAGGTCAGCACGTAGCGGTCCCAGCGGAAGATCAGGGCGTCGTAGGCCTGCTCCAGCAGCAGGCCGAGACCGGCGGCGCGGCTCAGCGGCCGGCCGGCGGCCGGGGTCGGATCGAGCACGCTCCAGCCGCCGCCTTCCAGGTCCGCCTCCACCCAGGCGTGGGCGTGGCTCTGGCGCACGATGTAGTAACGCTCGAGGGGGTTGTAGTCGGCGCCCAGATAGCCGGTGACCAGGCGCGCCGGAATGTCCTGGGCCCGCAGCAGCAGCACCAGCGCCGAGGCGAAGTACTCGCAGTGCCCCCGCCGCGTGTCGAACAAGAAGCGCTCGATCGGCCGCTCGGCGGCCTCGGTGCCGAGCTCGAGGTCGTACTCGAAGCCCGCCAGCAGGTAGCGCTCGAGACGCGCCGCCCGCTCGGCCGCGCTCCCCTCGCCCGCCACCTCGCCGGCGAGCGCGGCGATGCGCGGCGTGATGCCGCTCGGGTCGCGCGCGGCCGCCGGGCGGCCGCGCTCCTGCGGCAGCGCCGGCGGCTCGAGCGCGGCCAGCACCGGCGCGGCCGCCAGGCCGACCCGATAGGAGACGGTCTCCGGCGCCGGCCCCAGCAGCGAGACGACGCCGCCGCGGTCGAGCGCGAGCGCCCGCGCCGGCAGGTCGAGCCTCGCGGCCTCGACCGGCAGCACCAGCGAGCCGGTGCCGGCGCGCTTCTGCCAGACCTCGGCCCAGCCGCGGGCGCGCGCCTCCCCGAGGTGGAAGAAGCCGTCCAGCTCCCGGCGCAGGGTGACCGATTCGCGGCCGCCGCGCCGCCAGCCGTCGCCGGTGAACAGGTCGTAGGTCGCCGCCTTGAACCGCATCTCGGTCTCGGGCGGCGGCGTCCCCTCGTAGACGAAGCGCAGGGCGACGGCGCGGCTCGAGCGCGCGCGGCCGATCGTGTTGAGGCCCAGGCTGCTCCAGAACCCCGCGGCCTCGCCGGCGCCGGCGCCGCCGGCCGGGCCCATGACGTAGGGCTGGCGCAGGCGCGGCAGCATCACGAAGAGCGGGATCGAGCCGGCCATCACCAGCACCGTCGCCAGCGCCACGAAGCCCGCCAGCGGCACCGGTCGCGCCCGGCGTCCGGCGGCCGGCACCCCGCCCTGGGCGTGGTCGCCGGCGAAGCGGGCCAGCGCCAGGACCGCGAGCGCCAGGAAGGTGATGAGGAAGAGGATCACGGCGGGATGGACGCTGGAGCCCATCGCGGCGAGGAAGATGAAGAAGATCGCCGACAGCGCCTGCCACTTGTCGCGCTCGCGCCGCAGCGCGAAGAGCTTGACCGCCAGCGCGAACATCGCCAGGTGCACCAGCGGCTGCAGCGGCTGGCCGCGCCAGAAGGTCGACAGGTCGAAATAGAGGAAGGGCAGGTAGGCGAGCGCCAGCAGGTTCATCGCCCACGCCGGCAGCCAGCTTTCGGCGCCGCGGGCGGCGCGCAGCGCCACCAGCCCGACGGCGAGCCAGAACGCCGCGAGGGAGGTCCAGCCGATGACTCCGTTGAGCGGCAGCGGCAGCGGCGCCAGCAGGGCGAGGGCGGCGAGGTGCAGCCGCTCGCGGGACCTCGGCGGCGACGCGGTCATCGGCCCGCTCCGCGGCCGCCGGCCCCGCCCGCCCCGCCGCCCGAGCCGGGCATGCCGAGCCGCAGCGCCGGGGCGCTCGGATCGGCGCGCCCCAGCGGCTCGGCGCCGGGCTCGACCGGCCCGACCAGCGCCAGCGTCTCGAGCAGATGCAGCTTGTGGGCGCGGCCGCGTCCGAAGGGGATCGTCCCCTCGCGGGTGACCAGCTCGACCTCGTACCCCTTTCCGAGATGGTGGTCGGCGGCGCTCGCCGCCTCGCTCACCAGCCGCTCGAAGCGCGCCCGCTCCGCGGCGCCGGCGAGCGGACCGCAGCCGTTGTCGAAGAGGATCGCCAGCCGCCGGGCGTCCTCCGTCTCCCGCTCCATGAAGATGAGCTCGCCGGTGCGGGCGGTCTGCTTCCAGTGAATGCCGCGCGGGTCGTCGCCGGGACGGAAGCGGCGCAGGGAGAGCAGCTCGTGACCGCGTCCCGCCCGCCGCGACGAGCGGTCGCCGGAGCGGGCGGCGGCCAGGCCGCGCACCTCCGAGGCGGGGTAGATCTCGGGCAGCACCAGCACCTCGAGGTCGAGCCGGTAGCGCATGACCTTGTGAAAGAGGCCGAGCGGGAAGAGCGAGCCGACCCGCACGCCGCCGATGCGGCGGCGGCCGCGCGACGGAAAGAGCGCCGGCAGCACGCCGGCGGCCTCGCCGCCGCGCCCCAGCCAGGACACCAGCCGGCGCTCGCTCTCCTCGCCCACCGACACCTCGAGCAGCCGCTTGGCGAAGAGCCGGTCGCGGCCGACCAGCCGGTAGCCGAGCGAGAACGCCTGATTGGCGTAGATCTCGCGCGGCACCAGCAGCTCGACCTCGAGCCGGCGCAGGTTGCGGCGGGACGCGAAGCCGGAGACCGCGAGCAGCGCGAGCAGCGTCGCCGCGACGAGATAGAGCGCGTTGTTGCCGGTGTTGGCGGCGGCGACGCCGACCACCAGGGTGACCAGGACGTAGCCGACGCCGACCCGGGTGATCCGCACCCGCTCGAAGCGCGCCCGGTCCGAGCGCGACACCTCGCGGCGGGAGGCCGCGGCGCTCACACCGGGACCGGGACGGACGCGACCACCCGGCCGATCGCCTCCCGGGTCGCCGAGAGCCCTCCGTTACCCCCCTTGAGCACGATGCGGTGGGCGAGGACGGCGGCGGCGAGCCGCTGGACGTCGTCGGGGATCGCGAAGCCGCGTCCCTCGCAGAGCGCCATCGCCTGCGTGGCCCGGTAGAGGCTCTGCACGCCGCGGGTGGAGACGCCGAGGACGAAGTCGCTCGAGCGGCGGGTCTCCTCGGCGAGCGCCAGCACGTAGTCGGTGAGCTTGTCGGCCATCTTCACCCGGCCGACCCGCTCCTGCAGCTCCTGGAGGTCCGCCTTGCCGACCACCGCCTCGACGCGCTCGAGGACGTCGCGGACGCCGCCCGAGGTCAGGAGCTCCTTCTCCTCGCGGCGCGGCGGATAGCCGATCCGCAGCGACATCATGAAGCGGTCGAGCTGCGACTCCGGCAGCGGAAAGGTGCCGACGTATTCGAGCGGATTCTGGGTGGCGATGACGATGAAGGACCGCGGCAGCTCGAAGCTCTGCCGGTCGAC
>JBFJMD010000218.1:0-5243 GCA_041634115.1 Thermoanaerobaculia bacterium
ACCCCGGAACCCGGAGGCGCCGGCGGGGCCGAAGAGGACTCTTCGATGTTGCTCGCCAACGGAGTCGGCCGGGGCGGACCGTCCAAGGGCAACGAACGGATAAGAAGCGAGAGGGCCGGCGGAGGCCTGCCATCGTCCCAGGCGGGCTCTAGCCGGACCGTGCGGAAGACACTGGACGACCCCCAGGAACCGCAGAGGCCGCCGCGCGCGGCGCGGGCGGGGCGGGCCGCTTCGCGGTGACCGTGGTTTCGCCTTCCTGCTACCATGCCGCGACGCCGCCGCTGCCGTGCGGACACCCTCCAAACAACTCGGGAAGCCAGGGACATGAGCGATCGCGACGCCTATCTGATGACCTCGGAGTCCGTCACCGAGGGCCACCCGGACAAGATCTCCGACCAGATCTCCGACGCCATCCTCGACGAGGTCCTGCGCCAGGATCCCAAGGGCCGCGTCGCCTGCGAGACCCTGGTCACCACCGGCATGGTGCTGATCGCCGGCGAGGTCACCACCTCCGCCCAGGTCGAGTACGCCAAGGTCGCGCGGGAGACCATTCGCGAGATCGGCTACACCGATCCGCGCTACGGCTTCGACTACGACAACTGCGCCGTGCTGAGCTCGATCGACCCGCAGTCGGGCGACATCGCCATGGGCGTCGACACCGGCGGCGCCGGCGACCAGGGCCTGATGTTCGGCTACGCCTGCCGCGACACCCCCGAGCTGATGCCGCTGCCGATCATGCTCGCCCACGCCCTGACCCGGCGCCTGGCCGAGGCCCGCCGGGCCGGCGACCCCGGCTGGCTGCGGCCCGACGGCAAGAGCCAGGTCACGGTCGAGTACGACCGCGGCAAGCACCCCGCGAGGATCCACACGGTGGTGGTCTCCACCCAGCACGACCCCGACGTCTCCCAGGACGAGATCCGGGCCCGCGTGATCGAGAAGATCGTCCGCCCGGCGGTGCCGGCCGAGCTGGTGGACGAGCGCACCATCTTCCACGTCAATCCGACCGGCCGCTTCGTCACCGGCGGGCCGAAGGGCGACTGCGGGGTCACCGGGCGCAAGATCATCGTCGACACCTACGGCGGCGTCGGCAGCCACGGCGGCGGCGCCTTCTCGGGCAAGGACCCGACCAAGGTGGACCGCTCGGCCAGCTACATGGCCCGCCACATCGCCAAGAACCTGGTCGCCGCCGGCCTCGCCGAGCGCCTCGCGGTGCAGCTCGCCTACGCCATCGGCGTCGCCGAGCCGGTCTCGGTGCACGTCGACACCTTCGGCACCGGCGAGCTGCCGGACGGGCGCCTCGAGCGCCTGATCCGGGACGAGTTCGCGCTCACCCCGGCCGGGATCATCGACTATCTCGACCTGCGCCGCCCGATCTACCGCAAGACCGCGGCGTACGGCCACTTCGGCCGCGAGCGGGAGGGCTTCTTCTGGGAGAGCGTCGAGCGGGCCGCCGACCTTCGCGCCGCCGCCGGCGTCGCCGGCGACGTGCCGGCCGCGAGCGCCGGCTAGGGGAAGCGCCGAGCCGCGGCGCTCAAACCTCCTCTTCGAGCTCCGCCCAGGACTTGCCGTACTTGAGCACGTCGTGCTTGAGGAGGTCGAACTCCTTCTGGCGCGGTCCGGGGTCCGCCCGGTAGACCGTGTCGCAGCGGTAGCAGACGACCGAGTCGGACAGCCGGTAGTAGAGCCACAGGTCGACGAGCGAGAGCGCGACCAGCGACAGCCCGTAGGTCCAGGGCACGAAGGCCGCGCCGACGGCGACCAGCAGGCAGCCGAGGGCGCGGTTGAACTCGCGCTGCCGGTAGAGGTGCTCGCAGCCGCAGAGCGGGCAGGCGGCGACCCGTGGCGGCCGCGCGCTCCAGCCCTCCGCCGCGACCGGCCGCGTCTCGCCGCACTGCGGGCACGCCAGCGCCGCCGCTCCCGGCGCGATCTCGGAGCGGAACGGGTAGCCGCAGGCGCGGCACTGGGTGCGGATCTTCACCCGGGCGGTCAGACCGGGACGCCGGTCGCCAGCGAGACGTAGAGCGCCGTGATCTCGCCGATGAAGGTCCCCACCACCAGGACGTAGAGGATGCCGGTGGCCGACTGGTTCGACCCCCGCCGGGCGCAGTGCAGGGCCATCACCGCGAGAGTGAGCGGGATCGCCAGGCCCCAGAGCAGCCGGAACCAGAAGAACATGCCCTCCCCCTCGAAGCCGGCGAGGTGGCGCCAGGGGTCGGGCCCGGCGCCCGGCTCGGCGACGGCCGCGGCCCCCATCCCCGCGGCGACGATCGCCGCCCGCACCAGCACGACCGCGAGCAGCACCTGGCAGAAGAGCATGAGGTGGCGGAAGGAGAGCCTCGGCGCGATCAGATACCAGTGCCCGAGGAGCATCGTGACCAGCGACCAGCCGAGCAGCAGCGCCGAGCTCGCGAGCCCGGCGGCGAGCAGCAGGTCGCGGTAGGGGAGGGGAGGATCGAGGCGGGCGAGCTGGGGACCGGCGATCAGCAGCGCCGCCCCGGAGCCGGCGAGCGCCGCCGTGACCGCCCAGCGCGCCGGCCGCCAGCGCTCCCGCCAGACCAGCGCGTAATAGACGAACGCCCCGGCGAGACTTGTCAACAGCGCCGCGTTCCCGGCCGCCGGCGAGCCGCCGAACGGCTGGAACGGGTGGAGCGCCCAGACCGCGACCGCCAGGCCCAGGAGACAGAGCACGATCAGGGCGTTCATCTGGAAGTAGCCGCGGCCGAGGTCGTCCTCGCGAATCCAGTAGAGGGTCGAGAGGCAGCCCGCCGCGGTGGCCAGCAGGAATAGGAAGAAGACGCCCACCGGCGGCGGAGTGTATCAGCGGCGGCGGCTCGGGCGGGCCGGCGCCGCCCGCCGCCGCGCCTACGTCTCGACGCCGAGGAACATGTAGACGGAGAAGATGGTGAAGGCGACGCCCGGGCTCCAGATCGCCACCAGCGGCGGCAGCGCGCCGGCCTCGCCGAGGGTGCGGCTGAAGGCGAAGAGACCGAGGAAGACCATGCCCAGGGCGAGTCCGACGCCCACCCCGTAGAGCGCCCCGCGGCGGCCGAGCCGGAAGGAGAAGGGAAGCGCCACGAGCGCCATCACCAGGCAGATCACCGGATACCCGAGCTTGTTGTGGAGCTCGACCTCCAGCTCCGGCGCCACCTGGCCGCTGGCGCGGATCTCTTCGATGTAGCGCTCGAGCTGGCGGTAGCTCATGGCGTTCGGCTGCTTGAACTCCGATTCGAAGTACTCGGGCGTCTCCGGGTAGCGATCGATCACCGGCGTCCGCTGGGGCGTGTACTCGATCGCGATCCGCCCGTCCTCGAGGCGCTCGAACGCCCGGAACCACGAGTCGTCGAAGCGCCAGCCGTCGCCGAGGAAGGTGGCGTTGCTGGCGTAGAGGCGCCGGGTGAGCTGGTGGTCCTCCCCGAACTCGAAGACCTGCAGACGCTGCAGACGCTGCCGGTTCGAGTCGTAGTGGAGGTAGTTGTAGATGTAGCGCCCCTGGCCGAAGAGCCAATTGCGGTCGGCGCGGCGGTAGCTGCGCGGGGTCGAGCGACCGCGGATCTTGTCCTCGAGGTGGGCGACCTCCTGGTTGGTGATCGGCAGCACCCGCGACTGCAGCAGGCCCAGCCCGGCGACGATGCCGGCGGCCGACAGCAGCACCGGCACCGACAGGCGGTAGAGGCTCATGCCGAGCGCCTTCGCCGCGATCACCTCGTTGGTGCGCGAGAGCAGGCCGAAGGTGATGAGCGTCGCCAGCAGGACCGAGATGGGCGCCATCTCGTAACCGATCTGGAGGACGGAGTACTTGTAGTAGTCGACGACGACCGAGGTCGGGGCCTTGTAGCGCATGATCTCGTCGATCTTTTCCGTGAAGTCGGCCACCACGAAGAGCGAGACGGCGGAGATCAGCACCAGCGCGAAGACCTGCAGGAAGAGCTTCGCGACGTAGCGGTCCATGGTGTTGGGGAAGCGCAATCGCGGGCGAGGGAGGCGGAGCACGACGTCCGTCTTGCCGCGGTCGCGCCGCCGCGCCGCCGGCGCCGGCTGTGCCGGCCGCCTGCGGCGCTCCCGCCACGCCCTCCACTGCGTTATCCGCTCCCGGACCCAGTGGTCCAACTGGCTCAGGAAGAGGCTCTTGTCGCGGTTCTTGCGCATCATCAGCAGCAGCGCCGCGACCAGGAAGAACAGATTGGGCAGCCACATCGACAGCCAGGGCTCGAGCTTTCCGACCCGCGCCGCCTTCTCGCCGTTGTTGAGCAGCACGTAGTAGATGAGGATCACGACGATCGACATCGCGAAGCCCCCGGCGCGCCCCGCCTTGAGCTTGCCGAAGCCCAGCGGCAGGCCGATCAGCGCGAAGACCATGCAGGCCATCGGGATCGAGAACTTCTTGTGGATCTCGACCTTCGCCAGGCTGTAGCGCATCGGATGGCGGTCGGGCTCGGTGAGGACCTGCCGCAGCTCCTGCAGGTTCAGCTCCCGAAGCGACTTGTAGACCCGGCGCTGGGGGTCCCGCTCTTCCGGCTGCTCGAGCACCCGCGCGAGCCGCCGGTGGCTGCTGATCTGGTACTCGTCGGGCGCCGCGAAGTCCACCTTGTGGGTGATCGCGTTCTCCAGGTGGAGGACGAACTGCTTCTCGCCCTCGCGGTCCTCGAGCCGCACCTCGCCCCACTCGGCGACCGTCACCTGGTTGACGGAGCTCGGCAGGCTCTCGGCGACGAAGACCCCCTTCCAGCGCTTGGACCCCGGCGGGATCTCGAAGACGTAGACCACCAGCCCCTCCCACTCCTCGTAGAAGACCCGCGGCTCGACCTGCCGCGAGACGCTCTTGGTCAGGATGTCGAGCTGCAGCGCCTGGAGGTTGCTGTTGCCCCAGGGCAGGACGTAGAGCATGAGGCCGGTGTTGAGCACCGTGAGCGCCAGGGCAACGAGGAGGATCGGCCGGTAGAGGCTGAACAGGCTGAGGCCCGAGGCCCGCATCGCCGTGAGCTCGTTGGCCGACGCCAGCCGCCCGATCGCCACCAGGATCGCGAACAGGAGCGACATCGGGATCGTCAGGACCACGATGTTCGGGAGAGTCAGCAGGAGGAGCTGGCCGACCTGCTCGGCGGGCACCCCCCGGCGGATGATCATCTCCGCCGAGCGGAAGAGGAACTGCATCATCAGGATGAAGGTGTAGGCGAGGAAGCCGATGGCCAGCGGCCCGAAGATCTCGGCGATGACGTAGCGGTCCAGCCGGCGCATGGTTGTTC
>JBFJMD010000219.1:0-5229 GCA_041634115.1 Thermoanaerobaculia bacterium
ACGATGGTGGGCAGCACCTTGAAGGCGAAGAGAAAGCCGAAGCCGGGAAAGACGCTGGGGTCCTCGGGGAAGAAGTAGCGCGGGTCCACGAGGTTGCCGAACAGGAACTTGGCGCCGTAGTCGGAGAGGTTGAGGAAGTCCGCGACCTTCTTGCTCAGGCTGCTGAAGATCACCTGGCCGTGGAAGTTCTGGACGACGAGCAGGACGACGCCGGTGACGACGAAGAGCGCCGCCGCGTAGCGCTGCGCGGCCTGCGCGAGCCGGAAGCGGGCGTTGACGACGAGGAAGGCGACGAGGAGGAGGAGCAGGATGCCGAGGATCCGCCGCGGCACGACGTGCAGCGCGAACCCGGCCGCCAGCGCCGCCGCCGAGATCGCGGCGACCCCGATCCAGCCGCCGCCGAGCCGCGCCTCGTCCTTCTGCATGATGTAGGCGACGAGGAGCAGGCCGAAGATCGCCATCCCCACGAAGCTCCAGTAGTCCTCGCGCAGGATGATCACCGCGAGCAGGAACTGCAGGCCCAGGCCCCAGAGGATCGGCCGCATCTGGATCCGGGTGCGGTGGACCGACATCGCCCAGGCGATGCCGACGAGGGTCAAGAGCCCCAGCAGGCTGACGAAGTTCATCGCGGCCTCTCCTTCAAGAACGAATCCGCATTCTAGCCCGTATCCCGAGCGCCCGCATCACGCGTAGCGGATCCAGCGCCCGAGCTCGGCGAGCGTCGGCTTCTTGCCGTACATCAGGATGCCGATGCGGTAGACGCGCGCGCCGACCCAGATCGTCGCCCAGGTGGCGGCGGCGGTGAGCGCGTAGCCGAGCAGGATCTGCCAGGCGGGCGGCATCTTCACCGCGATCCGCAGGAGCATCAACAGCGGCGTGAACAGGGGCACCAGGGAGGTGACGACCGACACCGTCGAGTCCGGGTCGTTGAGCACGGTCCAGAAGAGGAAGATCGGGGCCACCAGAAAGACGACCAGCACGGAGGCGAACTGCTGGGCCTCCTGGACGTTGTTGAAGGCCGACCCGATCGCCGCGTAGATCGCCGAGAAAAGGAAGAACCCGAAGAGGAAATGGAGCACGAAGTGGACGAGGACGGCGAGCGGCACGGTGGGGACGGTCACCCCCTCCGGGATCCAGGCCATCGCCGACACCACCCCGGGCAGGGTCACGGCGACCAGCGTCGCCAGCCAGATCCCCAGCTGGGTCAGGGCCACCAGGCAGATGCCGCAGAGCTTGCCCATCATCAGCTCGAAGGGGCGGGTGGTGGAGACGATCACCTCGACGATGCGCGAGGTCTTCTCCTCGATCACCCCAATCATCACCTGCTGCCCGTAGATCACCAGCATCATGTAGAGCAGGAAGAAGAGCACCCAGGCGAGGATGATCCCCGCCTCCGCCCCCTCGGCGCGGCTGCCCTCGGGGCTCACCCGCACCGTCTCGAGGCCCACCGATCGCACCAGCTCGTCGATGGCGGCGGGGTCGTGGCCGGCGGCGGTCAGCCGGTGCAGGCGCACCGCGCGCGAGATCGAGCGCTCGATCAGGCCCTGGGTCAGGAAGTTGGAGACGCTCTCGGCGTGGTACTCGACCTGGTTGGCGGCCAGCCCCTCGGGGTCGATCCAGATCCAGGCGTCGATCTCGCCGTCGAGGACTCGGCGGTCGAGCGCTTCGCGCTGGGCGGTCGCGTCCGCCGCCGCCGCCTCGAGAGTGGCGACGAGACCTGCGGTGCTGTCGCCGAGCGGGCTCTCCATCTCCCCCAGCTCGGCGACGAGGCGCTCGCCGAGGCCGCCGACCGCGTCCACGACGACGATGCGCTGCGAGATCTTCGTCTTGCTGATCAGCAGGCCCGGCAGCACGCCGACGGCGACGACGAAGACCGGCAGGGCGATCGTCGCCAGCCAGAAGCCCTTGGTCTTGACCCGCGAGAGGTACTCGCGGCGGGCCACCACCCGGACGCGGTCAGGCCGCATCGCGCACCGCGCTGATGAAGATCTCTTCCAGCTCCGGCTCGGCGGAGCGGAACTCGCGCACCTCGAGGAAGCCGACCATCTCGGCCAGCACCCGCGAGGGCTCGGCGTCCGGCTCGAGCACCAGGCGGACCGAGCCGTCCTGGCGCAGCACGCTTCCGACCCCGCCGATCCCCTCCAGCCGCTCGAGGTCGCCGCTGGCCTCGACCCGATAGGTGCGGCCGCCGAACTCGCTCTTGATCGCCGCCAGCTCGCCGCTGAGGACCGCGCGCCCCTTCGAGATCAGGCAGATGCGGTCGCACAGCTTCTCCGCCTGCTCCATGACGTGGGTCGAGAAGAGGATCGTCTTGCCGCGCGCCTTGTACTCGGCCAGCAGGTCTTTGAAGAGCCCCTGGTTGATCGGGTCGAGCCCCGAGAAGGGCTCGTCGAGGACGATCACGTCGGGGTCGTGGAGCACGGTGCCCACGAGCTGCACCTTCTGCTGCATGCCCTTGGACAGCTCCTCCACCCGGCGCTCGCCCCATTCCGCGAGCCCCACCCGCTCCAGCCACTCGCCGATCGGCCGGCGGGAGTCGCGGCGCTGCATGCCGTGCAGCTCGCCGAAGAACGCGAGGTGGTCGAAGACCGTCATCCGGCGGTAGAGTCCGCGCTCTTCCGGCAGGTAGCCGACGCGGTCGAGCAGGTCGGCGCCGCGCGGGGCGCCGAAGAAGCGCACCTCGCCGCTGTCCGGGGCGAGGATGTCCATGATCATGCGGATGGTGGTGGTCTTGCCCGCGCCGTTGGGTCCGAGCAGTCCGAAGATCGTCCCCGGCTCGGCCGCCAGGGAGATCTCGTCCACGGCGACGAGCGCGCCGAAGGTCTTGCGCACCGCGCGGAGCTCGAGGGAGGGGTTCATGGCGTCGCAGCCGGATTCTACCGGCCGCGCCCGCCTCCACGCGGTTCTCCCGGAAGCGGCCTCGCGGCGGGCCCGCGGCTGGTAGAGTGAGCGTCCCCGCCGAACCCTTCCGGGTCTCCAGACGACGATGCCGCTTTCGATCCGACCGCGCCGCCGCCGAATGACGTCGATGCGGATCCGCCGCGCGGCGATCGCGGCCGCGCTCGCGCTCTGCCTCGCGCCGGCCGCCGTCTTCGCGGCGATCGCCGGCCGGGTGGTCGGCTCGAAGGGCGCGCCCGTGGACGGCGCCCGGGTCGAGGACGCGGCGAGCGGCGCGACGGCGTTCACCGACGCCCGCGGCCGCTTCGAGCTCGCCGCCGCCGAGCCGCCGCTGGTCTTGCGGGTCAGCCATCCGCGCTACTTCGAGCGCGAGGTCGCGATCGACGGCGCCGCCGCCGATCCGCTCGAGATCGCGCTCGAGGCCAAGCAGCAGATCTTCGAGGAGGTCGTGGTGTCGGCGAGCCGCGGCGAGGGGGGCGCGGTACCGGTGTCGATCGCCGCCACGCTGGTCGAGCCGGGCGCGGCCGCGGTCGAGCCGGCCACCCTGGCCGAGCTGGTGGCGACGGTGCCGGGGGTGGCGGAGAACGGCCAGGGCGGCATGTTTCAGACCTATTCGGTGCGCGGCGTCGCGCGGCAGCGGGTGCTGACGCTCTTCTCCGGCATGCGGATCGTGGGCGAGCGGCGGGCGGGGGTCTCCGCCTCCTTCGTCGATCCGCGGCTGCTGCGCTCGGTGGACGTGCTGCGGGGTCCGTCCTCGACCTACTACGGGTCGGGCGCCCTGGGCGGGGTGGTGCAGCTCTTCCCGCGCGCCTTCGACGGCGCGGCCGCCGAGGCCGGCTGGCGCAGCGCCGGCGACGAGAGCTACGTGGTCGCCGGCTGGGGCGACGAGCGCTGGTCGCTGGGGCTCGCGCGGCGCCAATCCGGCCGCGGCCGGACGCCGGCCGGCGAGACCCTGAACGACGGCTTCGAGCAGGCCTCGGCCGTCCTCGAGCGGGAGTGGGAGGGCGGCGGCCGCACCTGGACGCTCCTGGCGGTGGCCTCCGAGGGGCGCGACATCGGCAAGTCGAGCACCGAGTTCCCCGAGCGGATCACGATCTACCCGCAGGAGAGCCATCTGCTGGTGAAGCTCGCCGTCGCCTCGGCGGCCGGCTGGCGGCTCGAGGCCTTCGCCCACCCGAACGACCTCGAGACCCGGGTCGAAGAGAGCGCGGCGAGCGGCGGCGGCGGTAGCACCGTCCGGAACGAGGCCTTCGATTTCGGCCTCAACTGGCAGCGCGAGCTGGAGCTGCGGCCCGGGGTCACCTCGCGGCTGGGGATCGACCTCTTCGGCCGGCGCTCGGTGACCGCCGACGAGGTCGAGCGCGCGCCGCTCGCCGGCGGCGGCCTCGCGACGGCGCGCAGCCGGACGCTCGACGGGGCGCACGAGGACGAGGCCGGCCTCTACGGGGCGGTCGAGTGGCAGGTCGGCCAGGCGACGCTCCTGGCCGGGGGGCGGCTCGCATGGCAGCGCCAGGAGAACGGCGGCGACGGCGGCGACGACGACACCGCCTGGAGCGCCTTCGGCGGCCTCGTCGTGCCGCTCGGCGGCGGCTTCGAGCTGGCCGCCAACGCCGGCCGCGGCCTGCGCTTCCCCTCCCTCGGCGAGCGCTTTTTCAGCGGCACCACCGGGCGCGGCACCGTCGTCGGCAACCGCGACCTCGAGCCCGAGCGCTCGCTCAACCTGGACGTCGGGCTGCGCTGGTTCGGCCAGTCGCTCTTCCTGACCGGCTACCTCTTCCGCACCGAGATCCACGACTACATCGAGCGGATCGAGGTCGAGCCCGACGTCCTCGCCTTCGTCAACCTGACTTCGGGCGAGATCGTCGGCGTCGAGCTCGAGGGCCAGCTCAGGGTCGGCTCGCGCTGGAACCTGGCCTTCGGCGCCCACGCCCTCGAGGGGCGCGACGCCGCCGACGTGCCGCTCGCCGACGTCCCCGCCGACCGCCTGTTCCTCGGCGCTGGCTGGCGCCACGGCCGCTGGCGGGCCGACGGCCGCTGGGAGGCGCGGGCGGCGAAGCGCGATCCGGGGAGCGGCGAGAAGGCGATTCCGGCGGCGCACCTCGTCTCGCTCTCGGTCGCCTTCGACTGGACCGAGCGGCTCTCGCTCAACGTGGGCGGCCGCAACCTCCTGGACGAGGAGTACTTCAACTCCGCCGACCGCAAGGTGCCGCTCTCCCCCGGCCGCGCGCTCTCCGCCGGCATCTCCTGGCGCGCCCGATAGCCGGGCCGCGCCGGGCGATCTCAGGCGGACGGAATCAGCACCGCGGCGCCCCGCACCTCGCCGCGGCGCAG
>JBFJMD010000220.1:0-5222 GCA_041634115.1 Thermoanaerobaculia bacterium
CCTTTCCGCCACAGACCACCCGACCGGGTAGGTTCCCGGCGGGCGTCTTTTTCGCTCCGTGCTAAGATCCCCGCACTCCGACAGCGTGCGCGGTGACAGGCCAGGCTATCGCGACGGAGTTCGAAGCGATGCGATAGGCCGACCTGGGCGTGCTCGCCTTCTCGGATTCCATGACGCCTGGACAGGCGCCACAACCAGCACGGCCGCACTGGAGTGTGTCAATGTCAGAGGCACGGGAAAGGATTCTCTCCAACGTCCTCCAAGCGGTGGGCCACACCCCGCTCGTGCGGCTCGGCAGGCTGGGCGAGGGGATTCCGGCGGAGATCGTGGTCAAGCTGGACTATCTGAATCCCGGCGGCAGCGTGAAGGACCGGGCGCTGGTCCGGATGGTCCGGGAGGCGGAGCGGGAGGGGGCGCTCGCTCCCGGCGCCACCCTGGTCGAATCGAGCTCCGGCAACCTCGCCCTGGCGATGGCGATGGCCGGCGCGGTGCGGGGCTACCGGGTGATCTGCGTCGTCGATCCCAAGCTGGCGGCGCCGATCCGCGACACCATCCTGGCCCTCGGCGGAGAGCTCGTCTTCGCCGACCAGGCCGACGAGTCGGGCAGCTACCTGCGCCACCGGCTCCAGATCCGGGCGAATCTGCTGGAGACGATCCCCGGCGCCTGGTGCCCCGATCAGTACCGCAACGAGGCCAGCGTCCGGGCGCACTACCGCGGCACCGGGGAGGAGATCGTCGCCGACGTGGGCGGGCACCTGGACGCCCTGGTCCTCGCCACCGGCACCGGCGGCACCATCAGCGGCTGCGCCCATCGGGTCAAAGAAGCGCTGCCGGGGGTCCGGGTCATCGCCACCGACGCGATGGGCTCTCAGATCTTCGACGACGAGAAGCGCGCCTGGCTGCAGCGGGGCCTGGGCTCGGGCTTGAGCGCCGACGAGCTGCAGAACCTCGACCTCGAGGTGATCGACGAGGTGCGCCTGGTCGGCGACCAGGAGGCCTTCATGGCGGCGCGGGCGCTGGCGCGCAGCGAGGGGATCCTCGGCGGCGGCTCGGCCGGGTGCGCGGTCTTCGCCGCCATGACGGTAGCGGCCGAGCTGCCGGAGGGCGCCCGGGTGGCGACGGTGCTCCCCGACCGCCTGGGCCGCTATCTCCACGAGTTCGCCAGCGACGAGTGGATGGACGCGAGCGGCCTGGACACGGAGTGCACCCGGCGGGCGGTCTGGGAGGCGGTCGGCCGCTACAACCGCGAGGCGGAGATCGCCGAGGGCCCGGGCGGTCTGCCGGTGCGCAAGTGGACCGGGGTCGCGGCCGGCGCTCACCCCGGCAACGGCGATCGGTAACGGGACGAGCGGCGTTCGGAGCGTTCGGAGCGAATCGAGCGATGGGAGTTCTCTGGCTGTCCCGCGAGGACGTGCGCCGCGCCGGCGGCGGCGATCCCTTTGCGGCGATGCCGCTGGTGGAGGCGGCGCTCGTCGCCCACGGCGCCGGCGATTCCTGCCAGCCGCTCAAGCCCTACCTGCTGATCCCCGGCGACACCCGGGCGCGCCGGATCATCGCGATGCCGGCGTACCTGGGCGCCGACTTCCAGACCTGGGGCCTCAAGTGGATCGCGAGCGCCCCCGACAACCCTTCCCGCCGCGGCATGGAGCGGGCCTCGGCGCTCATCGTCCTGAACGATCTCGAGACCGGGGCGCCGGTGGCATTGATGGAGGGGGCGCTGATCAGCGCCACCCGCACCGCCGCGGTGGCGCTGCTCGCCTCCCGGCATCTCTGCCGCGCCGATGCGCGCACCCTCGCCGTCCTCGGCGCCGGCGCCATCGGCAGCCTGATCGCCCAAAGCCTGCTCGCGGCGCATCCGACGCTCGAGCGGGTGCGCGTCTACGACGCGGTCGAGGCGAGCGCCGGCAAGCTCGCGGCGGCGCTCGAGAGCGCGGGCGGGCGCGGCGGCATCGCCTGCGAGGTCGCCCCCGGGCCGCGCCAGGCGATCGAGGGCGCCGACGTCGTGCTGACCGCCACCACCGCCCAGCAGGGCTACGTCGAGGGGGACTGGCTCGCGCCCGGCAGCCTCTTCCTGAACGTCTCCCTGCGCGACCCCGAGGCGAGCGTCTTCGAGCGCGCCGACAAGCTGGTCGTCGACGACTGGGAGCAGGCGAACCGGGGCACCACCGCGCTGCGCAAGGCCACCCGCGCCGGCCTCCTCGGCCGCGACGACCTCCACGCCGAGCTGCACGAGATCCTCGAGGGCGCCGCCCCGGGCCGCGAGTCGGACGACGAGATCGTGCTGTTCAATCCGATGGGGCTTTCGATCGAGGACGTGGCCACCGCCTGGGGCGTCTACCGCGAGGCCCGCCGCCAGGGTCTCGGCGTCGAGCTCGACCTCTACGGGTAGGACGGTCAGCCGATCCGGCGCTCGTCCGCGCCGAGCTCGCGGTAGAGCGCGAGGCACTCGCGGACGTGATCGCGGAAGCCGCCCTCCTCGGGAAACGTGTCGAGGTCGGGCGGCGCGGAGCGGGCGGGCTCGAGGCCGCGGCTCGCGAGCACCCGCTCGTACCAGGCGGACTGCTCGCCGTCGAGGCCGCCGAGCTCGCCGATCTCGAGCCGGCCGGCCGGCTCCCAGGTCAGGAAGTCGGGAGAGAAGTCGAGGCCGAGGCGTTCGAAGAGCGGCGGTAGCACCTCGAGCGGGCGGTTGCGCAGGTCGGTCGAGTCGAGGAGGGCGTAGGGGAGTCCCCGCCCGCGGCACTCGGCGACCTGCTCGCGCAGGGCCGCCCAGCCGCTCTCGACGGTGGGGAAGAGCGGGTCGGAGCCCTCCCGCTCGAGCTGCCGCATCCGGGAGGCGAGCGCCAGCCTCGGATCGCGCAGCAGGAAGACCACCGGCCGCGCGGTCAGGGCCGCGAGGGCCGCAAAGTGGCGCCCGACCTGGAACGTCATCTCCTTGACCACCAGGCCCTCGCCGCCCGCCCGAGCGTCTTTCGACGCCCGGATGCTCGCGGGGCGCTCGAGCGCCGCGGCGGCGCTCTCCGGCGCGGCGCCCCGGTGGTAGACGAGGTCGTAAGGCTCGTGCGAGTACCAGCCCACCGCGGGGTGCTGCCAGAGGACGCGCGCCAGGGCCGTCGAGGCGGTGCGCGGCGGCGCCAGGACGAGATAGATCTCGCCGTGGCGCTCCCGCAGCCGCTCGACGGGGAGGGGCGGTCCGCTCAACCGTCGCCGCCCTCGATCTCGGAGTCTCCCGCTCCGCTCCCCGCGTCCCTCGACGCCTGCCCCGGCGCCACCGGCAGCCCCAGCTCCGGGCGCCAGGGGGGCACGTCGTCGAGCACGAGCTGCATGATGCAGATGTCCCGCCAGGCGCCGTGGCAGTGGCCGATCTCGCGCTGGACGCCGACCACTTCGTAGCCCAGGCGCTTGTTGTACTCGATGCTGCTCTCGTTGTCCGCCCAGATGCGGGCGATCAGGTGGTGGTAGCCGAGCTCGCGGCAGCGTTCGATGACCGCCCGCTTCAAGGTCGTGCCGTAGCCGCCGCGCAGCCGGTCGGGGCGCAGGAAGACCGAGGTCTCGGCGCAGACCCGGTAGCCGAGCTTGTAGGTGTAGCGCTTGATCACCCCCCAGCCGGCGATCCCGCCCCCCTTCTCCTCGAGCACCATCAGCGCCTCGCGCTCGTTCATCGACGCGAGCAGGTCGGCGATGTCCGCGGGCGTCTTCTCCAGCGTGTCCATGGTGGCGCCGCCCGCGCGGATCCAGTGGCTGAAGATCTCCGCCACGGCGGCGTAGTCGCCGGGCGCGCAATCGCGGATGACGAAGTCAGGCCGCGCGTCGGAGGACCGATCCACAGGAGACATCCACCAGCTCCTCTTCCTCGATGGCCTTGCGGCCGTTGATCCAGAGATGGGCGACGCCGCGGGCGAGAAGCCGCGGCCGCTCGTAGGTCGCGCGGTCGGCGAAGCGCGCCGGGTCGAGCAGCACGAGGTCCGCCCGATCGCCCTCGCGGATGCGCCCGCGCCCCGCGAGGCCCAGAAAGTCGGCCGGCCGCGACGTGATCTTGCGCACCGCCTCGCCGTAGGAGAGCAGCGGCCGGTCGAAGACGTAGCGTGCGAGGAAGCGGCTGAAGGCGCCGAAGGTGCGCGGATGGGGCTCGCCGATCTGCACCGGCGCGTTGACCGGGTAGCTCCAGGAGTCGGAGCAGACGAGCGAGTCGGGCCAGAGCACGGCGGCGTCGAGGTCGTCCTCGGAGATGCAGTGGTAGACGATCCAGGTCTCGGGTTCCTCGCGCACCAGGTCGCAGACCGTCTCTTCGGGAGTGCGGCCGCGCTCGCCGGCGATCTCGACGACGCTCTTTCCCTTCTCCTGCGGCCGGGCGCCGGAGATCACCGTCATGCTCGCGAGATCGGTGCCGCGGCCGGCGAGCCAGGCCGCCGCGCGGCGCCGCTCGTCCTCCGCGCCGAGCCGCGCTCGCCCCGCCTCGATGCCCCGCTCGAAGAGCTCCGGCGGCAGGTAGGCGCGCAGCCGGGTCGAGGTCGCGGCGTAGGGGTAGACGTCGAAGGTCGCGGCGACGCCGTGGCGGCGGCGGAAGTCGTCGATGCGGCGGATCACGTCCGGGATCTTGCCCCAGTTGGGCCGCTCGGCGGCCTTGAGGTGGCTCACCAGGACCGGCGCCCCGGAGGCGCGCCCGATCTCCAGCGCCTCGTCCACCGCCTCCTCCAGCCCCGCCCGCTCGTCGCGCACGTGGCTGGCGTAGATGCCGCCGCGGGCGGCGGCGATCCGCGCCAGCGCCACCAGCTCCGCGGTCGGGGCGTAGCAGCCCGGCGGGTAGATCAGGCCGGTCGAGAGCCCCAGCGCGCCGTCCGCCAGCGCCCCTTCGAGCGCGGCGGCGAGCTCCGCCACCTCCCCCGCCGCCGGCTCCCGCCAGTCCGCCAGCGCCCCCGCCCGCAGGGTCGAGTGCCCGGCCAGGGTGCCGACGTTGAGCGGCACCCCGCGGGTCTCGAGGCGGGCGAAGTACTCGCCGAGGCTGCGCCAGTCGAAGGGGAAGCCGATCCGCCGGGCGCGCTCCTCCATCTCGGCTTCGAGCCGGGGGCCGACCGGGGCCGGCGAGGTGCCGCAGTTGCCGATGACCTCGGTGGCGACGCCCTGGAACAGCTTGTGGTCGCCGGCGCGGTCGAAGAAGTAGCCGAGGCCGGTCGAGGCGTGCGGGTCGATGAACCCGGGGCTGAGCAGCAGGCCGCGGGCGTCGA
>JBFJMD010000221.1:0-5190 GCA_041634115.1 Thermoanaerobaculia bacterium
AGCACCGTGCCGGCCGCGGTCACGTGCGGAGTGACGTCGAGGCGCAGCGTGGCGTTGATGAACTGGATGCTCACCGTGTTGTTGGCGATGGTCTGGATCGGGATCTGGAGTCCGCTCTGGATCGACGCCCGCTCGTTGTTGAGGGTCGCGATCTTGGGCGCCGAGAGGATGTTGATCAGGCCCTCGTTCTCGGCCGCCTGCAGCACCGCGTCGAGACGGAAGGTGTTGAGCACGTTGCCGAGCGAGATGTCGAGGAAGCCGTTGCGGCCGCCGGTCAGGAGCTGCACGCCGCCGGAGGCGTCGACGTTGTTCGGGAACACCAGGCCGGTCGTGTTGCCGTGCGCCGCGTCGGCCAGGGCGTTGAAGCCCCAGTCGATACCCAGGGTGCTGCTGAATCGCTTCGTCGTCTCGATGATCCGCGCCTCGATGATCACCTGCGGCTCCGGGATGTCCAGGTTCTCGATCACCGCGATCACCGTGTTGATCACCGAGGGCAGCTCCTTGATGATCAGGGTGTTGGTGCGGCGGTCGACGACCACCGAGCCGCGCTGGCTCATGATGCTGGCGGGCCCGCTCTTGAGCACCCGGGCGATGTCCGAAGCGGTGGCGTAGCTCACCCGCCGGATGATGGTGCGCAGCGGGATCGACAGCGCCTGGGCGCGCAGCAGCCGCTGCTGCTCCTCGGCCTCGGCGCGCAGCTGGGCGATCGGCGCGACCCTCATGATGTTGCCCTCGAGCTGGTAGTCGAGGTTGTTGATCTTGAGGACCTGGTGCAGCGCCTGGTCCCAGGGAACGTTGGTGAGCTCGACGGTCACGGTCCCGCTCACGCCCGGCTGCACGACCACGTTGAGGCCGCTTAGCTGGGCGAAGGAGCGCAGGACGTCCTTGATGTCGGCGTCCTTCAAGGTCATCGTGATCGGCTCGCCCTGCCAGGTGGGCCCGCCGCCGCCGACGTCGCGGGTCGCGAAGGAGGCGGAGGCGTCGTCGCTCGCGGCGGGCACGTCGATCTGCGCGACGTCGAAGAGCGACTTCTCGCCTCCGGCCGCGGGCGCCTTGGGCGCCGTCGGCGCCGCGGGCGCCGGGGCCTTGGGCTTGGGCGCCGGCTGGGCGGCCGCCGGGACCGGGGCGGGCTCGTAGACCGGCGGAGCGACGGGCTCCGGCTCGTAGAGCGCCGGCTCGGGCGCGGGAGGCTCCGGGGCGGGCTCCGCCGCCACCGGCTCCGGCTCGTACACGGGCTCCTGGACCGCCACGGGAGCGGGCGGCTCCGGCGCCGACGCTGGCTCCGGCTCCACGTACGCCGGCTCGACGTACCCGGGCTCCACGTACGCCGCCTCGGGGGCGACCGGCTCGGGCTCGTACGGCGGCTCCTCGGCGGTCGCCTCCATTTCCACCGGCGCCTCCATCTCCACCGGCGCGGGCGCGACCTCCTCGAACGCCGTCGCGGGCTCCTCGAAGACCGGCTCCTCTACGAACGGCTCTTCCGCGACCGGCGCCTCCGCGACCGGCTCGGGCGCGGCGGGGGCCGGGGCCACGAACTCCTCGACCAGCGACGGCGCCGCGGTCTTGCGGAAGCTCACCTCCAGCCCCTCGCTCGTCGGCGTCACCTCCGGCACCGCCGGCTGGGTGAGATCGATCACCACCCGGGAGACCAGCTCGGGCTGGGGCTTGAACTGCGCGACCCGGACGCGCTCGACCAGCTCGCCGGCCACCGCCAGGGTCGCCAGCGGCGCCGTCTTGACCACGCCCTTGAGGTCGACCACGAAGCGCTCGGGATCGGCCAGCCCGAAGCTCGAGTAGTGGAACTCTCCGTCCCCGAGGATCGAGACCACGGTGACGTCGGGCTCCGTGCGGACCCCGACGTCCAGCAGCTGGGTCGCGGCGACCCCGGTCGGAACGGGCCCCACGACCGGCTCCTCCGGCGTTCCCACGGCCGCCGGGCTCTCCTGGGGGGCGGCCCAGGCCGGGCTCCCGGCCGCCGCCGTTTCCGTGACCTCCAACAGGCCGTGCGGGGCGATCGCGGCCAACCGCCCCTCCGGCACCGGCGTCAGCTCGACCCGCAGCTTCGTGCCGTCCGCGGCCACCGAGTGCTCGGTCTCGGTCCGGGTCCGGACCACCAGCCGGGTCAGCGGCCGCTCGCCCTCTTCGACCTGGACCCGCGCCGATTCGACCATGCCCTCGGTGAAATCGAGATCCGTCACCGACGCCCCGGGACGGCTGTTCGGCAGCTCGACCACCAGGTTGTCCTCGGCGTCCCGGTAGCTCGTCCACACGAGCGGCCCCGAAGTCGCGACCTCGAGGTGCGCCCCCGGCGCTCCCTCGTGCAGCTCGACGCCGCGGATCTCTAGCAGCCCGTCCGGATTCTCGGCAACCGGGGCCGGCGGCGCGGGCGCCGCGGGACGGACCGCGTCGGCGGCCGTGGGCGGCGGTCCGGGCGGCGGGGTCGCGCTGCACGCGGCCAGCAGAAAGGCCGCGGCGGCCAGGCTCGCGAGACCTCGCGGTCGCCCTCGGGTCCTGATCGTCTTTTTCGACACAATGCACATGGCGCTCGCCTCCCTGCCGCGGACCGCGGTTCCGGCGTTCCCCCTACTGATTGAGCTTCTTGACCACCTCACGAAACGGCTTGATCGCCGTCGGATCGTCGACGAGCTGCTTGAAGACGATCTCGTTCTCGGTGATGCTCACGACGTCGCCGTCGAAAAGCTGATCGCCGACCCGCAGCAGGTAGGCCTGATCCTTGTCCGCCGACTGGATCTGCGCGATCGGTCCGTCCGGCATGATGAAGGTCCCCTTCAGATCGATGTCGTCGATCAAGAGGCCGGGGATGCCCTCCGGCCGCTGGCCGCGGATCGTCGGACGCGTCCGCGCCTCCAGCAGCGACTTGAACGGGTCTCGCCGGTCGCCCGGGTCGTAGCCGTAGCCCTCCCCGGCGAGCATCAGCTCCTCTCCGGCCAGGATCTCGTCGATCCGGTCCAGCTCCTCCATCCCGGTCTCGAAGGCCGGGGCCTCCTCCTCGACCGCCGGCGGCGACCCGGCCTCCTGCGCCGGCGCCGCCCACGCCCCCAGGAGTCCCAGCAGGAGCACGGCCGGGGCGGCCGGCCACGGTCGGGACGCGAACGGCGCGCGGATGCCTCTCATCGCCTACTCGTTCTCCTTGTAGATGAACGTGGTCGCCTGGAAGCTCGCCGAGATGGTGTGGGGCACATTGGGCCGGCTGTACGAGTCGACCTTCAGATTCTCGATGTTGATGATGCGCGAGAAGCGGCTGATGCGGTCGAAGAGCAGGGCGAGGTTGTGGTAGGTGCCCTGGAGCGTGATGCCGATCGGCCACTCGCTGTAGAAGTCGCGGTCGATGAAGTTGCCCGGGGTGAAGCGGAGCAGCGCGAAGTCGCCCTGCTCGGTCAGCGCCCGGATCCGCCGCAGCAGCTCGGGCGTGTTGCGGCGCGAGGGCAGGATGCGGAGCAGCTTGTCGAGCTCCAGCTCGAGCTTGCGGACCTCCTCGCGGAATCGGGGCAGCTGCTTGGTGGCGGCCCGCCCCTCCTGGATCTTCGCCTGCAGGTCCGAGAGCGTCGCCTCCTGGCGCGCGATCTCGGCCTTCTTCGGCTTCAGCAGCCAGACGTGGGCGCCGAAATAGACGGCCGCGGCGATCGCCAGGCCGGCCGCCGCGCCGAAGTACCAGGGCTTGCCCTCGAGTCCGGTCTGAAACGCCATCGTCCGCTTCCCGTCCGCCGTCTAGCCGGCCGCGCGCGCGTCGGCGTCGCCGCCGGCGCCGGTGAATGAAAAGGAGAACTCGACCACGAACGTGTAGACCGGTCCCCGCTGCGAGGTGTCCTTCAGATTGGGCTCCTGGAAGACCGGGACCTTGTCCAGGTTCTCGATGAAATTGGCCACCGCGTTGGTGTTGAAGGCCTCGCCGGTGATCACGATCCTGCCCGGGCTGACCTCCATCTTCTCCAGCCACAGCAGCTCCGGCAGCGCCCGCGAGACGTAGTCCATGATCCGCACCGGCCCGGGCTGGTTGGCCTTCAGGTTGTTGACGATCTGGACTTTGTTCTCGAGCTCCGCCTTCTTCGCCTTGAACTCCTCGACCTCCTTGATCACGGGCGCCAGCTCGTCGACCTCGCGCTGCGCCTCCGCGACCTCGGTCTTCTTGTTCTCGACCGCCCGCCCGAGCAGGAAGTTGTGACCGAGGCCGAAGACGACGCCGACGACGAGGCCGGCCAAAAGCAGCAGGCTCGCCAGGTCGGGCAGGCCCGGCCGCGGCAGCCGCACCTGCTTGGCCGCTATCGGGCGGCGCCCTTCCGCGAGGAGGTTGATTCGGATCATGCCGGATCAGTCTCCGATCTTGCGGGTCGCGAGGCCGACCGACACCGCCAGCATGGGGGCGACCGAGCGCAGCCATTCGGTGTCGAAGTCGGTCTCCTTGAAATGGATCCGCCGCAACGGGTCCATCAGCTGAGTGGGGACGTTGAACCGGTCCTGGAGGATCTGCTGCAGATTGGGGGTGAGCGAGCAGCCCCCGGAGAGCACCAGCTCGGTGACCCGGTCGTCGGCGGAGGTCGCGGCGAAGAAGTCGAAGGTCTTCTGGATCTCGGCGGCGATCTCGGCGGAGACGGCGTCGAGCACCGAGCGCGCCTCGGCCGGGGAGCACCCCTGGATCTGCTCGCCCCGCTTCAGGCGCTCGGCCTGCTCGAAGGAGAGGCTGTACTCGCGCTGCAGCGCCTCGGTGAACTGGTTGCCGCCGATCGAGATGTCGCGCCAGAAGACCGTGGCGCCGCGCGCCAGGATGTTGATCGTGGTGACCCCGGCGCCCATGTTGACCAGCGCCACCACCCGCTGCGGGTCGAGGCTGTATCCCAGCTCGTAGGAGTTCTGCACGGCGAAGGCGTCGACGTCGACGATGACCGGCGACTTGCCGGCCTGGCTGATCACCGAGACGTAGTCGTTGACCTTGTCGCGCTTGACCGCGACCAGCAGCACTTCCATGCCCTCGCGCTGCCCGGTCTCGCTCTCCGGCAGCACCATGTAGTCCAGGCGCACGTCGTTGATGTCGAACGGGATGTACTGCTCGGCCTCCCACTGGATCGACTCCGACAGCTCGTCCGCGGACATCGCCGGCACCGAGATCTTCTTGATGATGACCGAATGGCCGGAGAGCGAGGTCGCGAAGTTCGCGCTCTTGACGCCGCTCTC
>JBFJMD010000222.1:0-5176 GCA_041634115.1 Thermoanaerobaculia bacterium
CGAGCCGCAGCTCGTCCCGGGAGTCGGCCGCCGGGGCCGGGGGTGGCTCTGTCTGTCGCGCCGCGCTCACGCTGGTCACGTCTATTTGGACACGGGTGGGGCGAAAAAGAAAACCGGGGCTCGGGGCCAGGCAACATCGAAGAGCGCCTGCCTTCCTCGGGAGGTGGACTGCGGAGGCTGACCGCGCGCGGAACAGCCCGCACGTTGGTCGACGGTCCGATGGCCGACGTGCTCAGGCGGCCGGCAGGATCTCTACGTCGTAGCGCTCGAGCTGGGGGTCGGCGGTGAGGAGGGGGAGCTTTTCGAGCTGGGCCTGGGCGACCAGGAGGCGGTCAAAGGGGTCTCGGTGGTGCGGGGGGAGCTCGGCGACGCGCAGGGCGTGGGCGTGCTCGACGGGGAGGGCGGCGACGCCGCTCGAGGTCATCCGGTCGGGGACGTAGATCGCGGGGGGCTCGGGCAGCGGCAGGCGGCCGAGCGCGTACTTGATCGCGATCTCCCAGGAGCTGGCGGCGGACAGGAAGAGCTCGGTCTGCGGGCTCTCGAGGAGCGCCAGCCGGTCGGGGGAGAAGCGCTCCGGCGCGGCTTGCATCCAGAGCCAGCAGCCGGTGTCGAGCAGGAGCCTCATCGGGCGGAGCCGTCGAAGGCGTCCAGCAGCTCCTCCGGCAGCGGCGCGTCGAAGTCCGCGGGCAGCTCGAAGAGCCCGCGGTCGCGCCCGAGCCGGCGCTCGCTCGGCGGCGCCGCGGGCACCAGGCGGGCGACGGGCCGGCCGGAGCGGGCGATCACGATCTCCTCGCCGGCGGCGACCCGGCGCAGAAGCCGGGAGAGGTGAGTCTTCGCCTCGTGGACGCCCACTGTGGTCACCCGAAGAATTTAAACTAAGTCGTTAGCTAAGTCAATACAGGCGTCCCACCGCGGGGCCCCCCGCCCCAATGGAGATAGACGCCTTTCCTCCTCCGAATCGCCCCGCCCACGGCTATACTCCGTTCGGGACGGGAGGAGGGCCCTGGATGACCGCGAAAGACCGGAAAGAGATCCGCACGATCCTGGTGGCGACCGACTTCTCGGAGACCGCCGAGGCCGGCGTGGACTGGGCGGTCGAGGTGTCGCGCGCACACGGGGCGTCGATCTGCCTCGTCCACGGGCTCCTGCTCCCCAACCGGATGACCGACTTCGTGCCGTCGCCGCCCGACTTCACCGCCGAGCTGCGCGAGGCCGCCCGCAGCCGCCTGGACGACGCGGCGTCGCGGGTGCGCGACCGGGGTGTCGAGGTGGACTCCGAGCTGCTCCTCGGCCTGCCGTCGCAGACCATCCTGGAGGCGGCCGACAACCGGGCGGCGGACCTGGTCGTGATGGGCACCCGCGGACTCTCCGGCATCCGCCAGCTGCTGCTGGGATCCACCGCCCAGCGGGTCATCCAGCGCGCCATGTGCCCGGTGCTGACCGTCCATCCGGGCGACATCGACAAGCACCGGCAGGTGAGCACGATCCTGGTGCCGACCGACTTCTCGCGTGACGCCGAGGTCGCCACCCACGCGGCGCTCGACCTGCTCGACAAGCAGCCGGCGGAGACCCGGCTCGTCCTGCTCCACGTCTACCATCTGCCCTTCGAGTACACCGCGTACGGCACGATCCCCACCTCGTTCGACTACTTCAAGGACGTCGAGGGGGCGGCGATCGAGCGCCTGGAGGAGATCGCCGCGCCGCTGCGCAAGGAGGGTCTGACGATCGAGACCGCCGCGCGCGAGGGCTATCCGCCGGAGATGATCGTCGCCGAGGCGAAGGCGATCGACGCCGATCTGATCGCCCTCGGGATCCACGGCCGCTCCGGCATCGCCCACCTGCTGCTGGGGAGCACCGCGGAGCGGGTCGTCCAGCACGCCGGCTGCCCGGTGCTCACCGTCCGCCGGCCCAGCGACTGAGCCGCTCCCGGGCGCGATAGACTCGGGCCTCGGGCATTCGGCGCGTGCCGGTCGCCACGAAACCGGCGCCCCGGCGTCGCCCGTAACTGGAGAACGACCGCGGCCAACCGGTCGCTGCCGCGACGGCCGCGCTCCCCACCCGGCATCCCACGGCGTCCCCCGATCGAGAGGGGCCGCCCGAAATCGAACCGAAGGAGGACAGAAAAGATGTTGAACCCGCTTTCCACGCACCGGAACCTCGCGCTCGGCTTCGCGCTGGCCGCGACTGTCGTCCTGGCGCCGCTCGCGGCCCCCGCCTCGGCGGAGGCGGCGGCCTGGAACGCCGACCCCAACCACTCCGAGGTCCGCTTCGCGGTGGATCACTTCTTCACCCCGGTCACCGGCAGGTTCGGCGAGTTCGAGATCTCCCTCGCCTTCGACGCCGAGAACCCGGCCAACAGCTCGGTCGAGGCCAAGATCGCCATCGCCAGCATCGACACCGGCAACGAGCGCCGCGACGGCCACCTGCGCAGCGGCGATTTCTTCGAGGCCGAAGAGCACCCGTACATGACCTTCAAAAGCAATTCGGTCGAGAAGGTCGGCGAGAACGAGTTCGTCGCCCGCGGCCCGCTCACGATCA
The DNA here is from genome assembly GCA_041634115.1 of Thermoanaerobaculia bacterium. GTDB lineage: Bacteria > Acidobacteriota > Thermoanaerobaculia > Multivoradales > JAHEKO01 > JBFJMD01. The sequence continues at coordinate 2,539 of JBFJMD010000222.1, forward strand.
AGGGGACCTACAAGGAGATCGAGCTGCCGATCACGCTGCTGGGGGTGAAGGAGCTTCCCGAGGAGATGTCGCAGATGTTCGGCGGCATCAAGCAGGTGGCGAGCTTCAAGGCCGAGACGACGATCGACCGCGGCGAGTTCGGGGTCGGCGTCGGCGACTGGGCCAGCGATCTCGTGATCGGCGACGAGGTCGAGATCGAGATCTTCGTCGAGGCCAACCGGAAGTAGCTCAGAGGTGGGAGCGGACGTCGAGGCCGGGGACCCGGCGGAACTGACGCTCCTCGCGGGTGACCAGGGGAAGGCCGAAGGCGAGGGCGGTGGCGGCGATCCAGAGGTCGTTGGCGCCGATCAGCAGGCCGTTGTCTGACAGGTAGCGCCAGGTCTGACCGTAGAGCCAGCAGACGTCGTCGGTGCAGGGCAGGATCCGGAAGGGCGCGAGGAGCGCCGTCCAGGTGTTGCGCTCCCCCGGCTGGTGCCCGGCGGCGAGCTCGCCGGAGATCGTGAAGGTCACGAACAGCCGGCGGTCGGGGTGCTTCTCCAGGAACGCCTGGGCCGGGCCGGCCTTGCGCCGGGTCAGCTCGCGCTCGAGATCCACGAGGAAGCTGGTCTCGAGGATCAGGCCTCTCGCCACTTGTCCTCCGGAGGCCGGTCCTCGGCCCCGAGCCGATCGATCCGGTCCAGGGCTTCCTCGTCGAGGAGCGGCCCGCGCCGGCGGCAGCGCTCGAGCAGCTCGCGGGCGGTCAGCGCCTCCTCCTCCCACCGGGCGCGCATCACGACCTGGCTGAAAGACTCGCCGGCCCGCTTCGCGGCCCGCAGCCGCTCATAGGCCTCGAGCTTGAGGGAGATGGTCTTGATCGCTATTCATGCATCATGCATGAAGCATGAAAGACCGTCAAGGGTGGCGCGCACACCGGTCGGGCGCCCATGAGAGGGTAGACGGAAATCCCGCGAGCAATCGCCCGGTCGGCGGCCGGTGGCGAGGTCGCGCCCCGACCTGCGCCGGGCGCTGCCACGAGCCAGAGCGCCCCCCACGGGTGGGGGCGCTACCTCGCGACCCAGACGGTCTTGATGTTGACGAACTCCCGAATGCCGAACGCCGCCAGCTCCCGCCCGTAGCCCGACTGCTTGACGCCGCCGAAGGGCAGCCGCGGGTCCGACTTGACGATCTCGTTGACGAAGACCGCCCCGGCCTCGATCTCCGCCGCCAGCGCCCGGCCGGGGTGCGCGTCCGCCGTCCAGATACCCGCTCCCAGCCCGAAGCTCGAGCGGTTGGCGAGCGCGACCGCGTGCACGCGGTCGCGGGCCCGGACCACCGCCGCCACCGGCCCGAAGATCTCCTCCTCGAACGCCGGGTTGCCCGGCTCGACCCCGGAGAGCACCGTCGGCGGATAGAAGAACCCCGGGCGGTCGAGCGGCGCCCCGCCGGTCAGGATCCGGGCGCCGGCCGCCACCGCGCGATCGACCTGCTCCTGGAGCTCCTCGACCAGGTCCTCGCGCGCTTGCGGCCCCACCTGGGTCTCGCGGTCCATCGGGTCGCCGACGACCAGCGCCTCCATCTCGGCGACCAGCGCCCGCTCGAAGCGCTCCACCAACGGCGCCTCGACGATGAAGCGCTTGGCGGCGATGCAGCTCTGCCCGGAGTTGATCGTGCGCGCCGTCGCCGCCGGCTTGGCGACCTGCTCCGGGTCGGCGTCCGCGAGCACGATGAAGGGGTCCGAGCCGCCCAGCTCCAGCACCGTCTTCTTGAGGTGCCTTCCCGCCTCGGCGGCGACCGCCCGGCCCGCCGCGTCGCTGCCGGTCAGGGTGGCGGCGGCGACCCGCGGGTCGGCGAGGACACCCGCCACCTCGCCCGACGGGATCAGGAGCGTCTGGAAGACCCCTTCGGGGAAGCCCGCCTCGGCGAAGATCCGCTCGATCGCCAGCGCGCAGCCGGGCACGTTGGCGGCGTGCTTCAGGAGCCCGACGTTGCCCGCCATGAGCGCCGGCGCCGCGAAGCGGAACACCTGCCAGAAGGGGAAGTTCCAGGGCATGACCGCCAGCACCGGGCCGAGCGGGTCGTAGCGCACGAAGCTGGCGGCGGCGTCGGTCTCGACCGGCTCCTCGGCCAGGAAGCGCTCGCCGTTCTCGGCGTAGTAGTCGCACACCCAGGCGCACTTGTCGGCCTCGCCCTCGCCGCCGGCGATCGGCTTGCCCATCTCGCGGGCCATCAGCTCGCCGTGCTCGGCCTTGCGGTCGCGCAGGATCGCGGCCGCCCGCCGCAGCCGCTCGGCGCGGTCGGCGAAGGGGACCCGCCGCCAGGCGAGAAAGGCCTCGCGGGCGCGCGCCAGCCGGCGCTCGACCTCCGCGGCGCCGTGCCCCTCGTAGGTGGCGAGCGTCGCGCCGCTCGAGGGGTCGATCGCCTTGAATTCGGTCATCTCACCCGAGGGCCGCCGGGCTCCGGGAAAAGGTGGCGGAGAGGGAGGGATTCGAACCCTCGGTCCAGGTCACCCCGGACAACTGCTTAGCAAGCAGCCCTGTTCGACCACTCCAGCACCTCTCCGCGGTCGTGGCCGGAGGGCGATTGTACCCCGTTTCACTCCCAGGGAATGTCGGGCATGAGCAGGCGCTCGACCACCTCGCCGTCGCCCAGGACCGTGGTC
>JBFJMD010000223.1:0-5117 GCA_041634115.1 Thermoanaerobaculia bacterium
ACGGTCAGGCTCCCGGGGGAGGAGAGCGGCACGGCGGCCCGGTAGCGCCCGAAGTCGTCGCGAAGCGGAGAGCTCGCCCGCTCGCGGAAGACGATCCTGCCGGTGTCCGAGTCGCTCACCAGGACCTGCGATCGACCGCTGCCGTCGCGAAATCCGGCCACCGCCACGTCCGCAGCCCGCCGCGGCGCGAACCGGAAACGCGTCGCGCCGGGCCCGTCGTTGAAGCTCGAGCCGGCCGAGGCCGGTCTGCAACCCCACTCGTCGCGGTCCGCCGGGAGCCCGGAGTGGTCGGTGCCCGGCCCGCCGTGGATGACCCCGACGATCTCGAGGGCCTCGAACGGCGGCACGCGGGCGATCAGGGGCGAGCCCGAGTTCCCGCCGACCGTCGCGCAATCGAAGGCGAGCGTGTCGTCGGTGGCGTCGCGGATCTCGCACTCCGGGTCGACCAGGGCGGGCTGCCACCAGGTGGCGCCGCAGAACCTCGGTTGCGAGCAGTCGGGATGGCCCGCCGGCCCCGGCCTCTGGCCGTCGGGGAAGAAGTCGCGCTCGCGCGCGTAGCCGACCGAGAACACGGTGGGAGGCTCCGGCAGCTCGGCCGCGACGGGTAGCGGTCTCGCGTTCCGGAACGGAAAGTCGATCCGCGCGATGCCCCAGTCGTCGTCGGGCCTGCGCAGCCCCACCCGGCTGCCGACGACGGCGCCGGCGACGTTTCGAAAGCGGAGCGCCCCGGCCGGATGGTAGTCGAGATAGAAGCGCAGTCCGGTCTGCCAGCGGCCGTCCTCCAGGACGAAGCAGTGCGCGGCCGCCAGGATGTGGGTGCTGTCGATGAGCGTCGCCGTGCAGCCGTTGTTGAGATAGCCGATCGCGCCTCCGCCGTCGGCCGCGGCGGGCAAAGCCGGCCTTGCGAAGCGGTCGTCTTCACCGGCGAGATTGCAGAAGACCTCGGCCTCCGACGGCGAGACCGAGAGGGCGGTGACGAGCAGCGCCGGGATGGCGAGGCTCAGCCTTTCCATCGGTGCCTCCCTTCTCGGTAGCGGGCGGGGTCGGCGCGAGTGTACCAGGGGCGCCGCCGGGGCCGGCGCGGATCTGCGATCATGGGCCGGTGGCGAACGGCCTGGCCGCGAGAATCGAGCTGCGCGAGCTCACCAAGTCCTACGGAGAGGTGGTCGCGGTCGATCGAATCTCGCTCGCGGTGGAGCGGGGCGAGCTGCTGCCGGTGGTCGGGGCGTCCGGCAGCGGCAAGACGACGACGCTCAAGATGATCAACCGGCTGGTCGAGCCCTCCTCCGGCTCGGTCTCGATCGACGGCCACGACACCCGCGAGCTCGAGGCGCCGGCGCTGCGGCGCCGCATCGGCTACGTCTTCCAGCGCATCGGCCTCTTCCCGCACCTGACGGCCGGCGAGAACGTCGCCGTCACCCCGGAGCTGCTGGGCTGGCCGCGGGAGCGGATCGCCGCCCGGGTGGACGAGCTGCTCGAGCTGGTCGAGCTGGAGCCGGGCCGCTACCGCGACCGGGCGCCGCGCGAGCTCTCCGGCGGCGAGCAGCAGCGGGTGGCGCTCGCGCGGGCGCTCGCCGCCGAGCCCGAGGTCCTGCTCCTCGACGAGCCCTTCGGCTCTCTCGATCCGCTGACCCGCGACCGGCTGCAGCTCGCCTTCCGGCGGATCCACGGCGAGCTCGGCCTCACCTCGGTCTTCGTCACCCACGACATGGTCGAGGCGATGCTGCTGGGCGACCGCATCGCGGTCGTCGACGGCGGCCGCCTGCTCCAGGTCGGGACCGCCGGGGAGCTGCTGCGCGCGCCGGCGAACGGCGTGGTCGCCGAGCTCATGGCGACCCCGAAGCGGCAGGCGGAGGCGGTGGAGCGGGCCGAGCGGGAGGGAGCCGGCGGCCGATGAGAGAGCAGCTCGCCCTGCTGCCGGAGTACCTCACGGCGCACCTCCAGCTCACGCTGGTGGCGCTGGCGGCGGGGGTGGCGATCAGCGTGCCCGTCGGCGTCTGGGCGGCGCGGCGGCCGCGGGCCGAGCGCTGGGTGCTGGGCTTCGCCGGGGTCGCCCAGACGATCCCGGGGCTGGCGCTGCTGGCCGTCATGGTGCCGCTGCTCGCCTCGCTCGGCGGCCTCTCGCAGTCGCTCTTCGGCCTGCCGCTCAGGAGCATCGGCTTCCTGCCGGCGATCCTGGCCCTGACCGTCTACAGCCTGCTGCCGATCCTGCGCAACACCGTGACCGGGCTGGCCGGCGTCGATCCGGCCCTCGTCGAGGCGGCCCGGGCCGTGGGGATGACCCCGCGCCAGCAGCTTCGCCGGGTGGAGCTGCCGCTGGCGATGCCGGTGATCGTCGCCGGTCTGCGGACCGCCACGGTCTGGGTCGTGGGCACCGCGACCCTCTCGACCCCGGTCGGGGCCCCGAGCCTCGGCAACTTCATCTTCAGCGGCCTCCAGACCCGCAACTTCGCCGCGGTGCTGGTGGGCTGCGTGGCGGCGGCCGCGCTGGCGCTGGGACTCGACTTCCTGATCCGGAAGCTCGAGCTGGGCTTCGCGGAGCGGCGACGCGCCGCCGTCGCCGGGGCGGGGGCGGTGCTCGCGGCGCTCTTCTTCTACGCCGCGGCGACCTTCGCCGCCGACCTCGTCCGCGGCGCCTCCGCGGGGCGGGTGCGGATCGGCTGCAAGACCTTCACCGAGCAGTACGTCCTCGCCGAGATCGTCGCCGGCCAGGTCGCGCGGCGCGCGGGGACGCCGGCCGAGGTCGTCTCGTCGCTGGGCTCGACGGTGGCCTTCGACGCCCTGGTCGCCGGCGAGATCGACGTCTACGTGGACTACTCCGGGACCATCTGGGCGACCCTGATGAAGCGGACGGACCTCGGCGTCGGACGCCGCGAGGTGCTCGAGGAGGTCGGGCGCTTCCTGGCCGAGCGGCACGGGGTCGAGCTGGTGGGGCCGCTGGGGTTCGAGAACGCCTACGCCCTGGCGATGCGCCGCGACCGGGCGCGCGAGCTCGCGGTCGAGACGATCTCCGACCTGGCGCGGGTCGCCGGACAGCTCGAGATGGGCGGCGACTTCGAGATCTTCAGCCGCGCCGAGTGGTCGTCGCTGGTCTCGGCCTACGGCCTCCGCTTCCGCGCCCGGCGGAGCATGGACCCGTCGCTCATGTACCCGGCGGTGGCCAACGGCCAGGTGGACGTCATCAGCGCCTTCTCCTCCGACGGCCGCATCGCGGCGCTCGACCTGGTGCTGCTGGAGGACGACCGGCGGGTGATCCCGCCCTACGACGCGATCCTTATGGCCGGCGGCCGCCTCGCCGGCGAGCGGCCGCGGGTCTTCGCCGCCCTCGCCGAGCTGGTCGGCTCGATCGACCAGGAGCGGATCCAGCTCCTGAACCTGGCGGTCGACCGCGACGGCCGCTCCCCGGCCGAGGTGGCGCGCGCCTTCCTCGCCCACGCCGGGGACGGCTAGCCTGCGATTTTCACCGGGTCCCGTCGCGAGCGGCCGGAGGCCGCCAGCAGCAGCGAGGCGCTGGCGGCGAGCGCGGCGCCGAGGGCGAAGGCGGCGAAGGGCGAGGCCCACTCCCAGACCGCGCCGAAAAGCAGGCTCGAGAGGAAGACCCCGGTGCCGGTCGCGAAGTGGAAGACGCCGAGGCTGGTGCCGGCGCCGGTCTCGCCGCCCGTCAGCTCGACCACCAGCGCCTTCTCGACCCCCTCGGTGAGCCCGTAGAAGAGGGCGTAGAGGGCGAGCAGCGCCGCCAGCCCGACCGGCCCCTCGACGGCGGCGAAGCCCAGGTAGACGACGGCGTAGATCGCCCAGCCGGCGAGGATCGGGCGCCGCTTGCCGATGCGGTCGGCCCAGCGCCCGGCGGGGGCCGACGCCAGCCACTTGGCGACGCTGAAGCCCGACCAGAGCAGGGTCACCCCGGCGGCGGAGTAGCCGACCTCGCCGGCGCGCAGCAGCAGGAAGGCGTCGCTCGCGTTGCCGAGCGAGAAGAGGAAGAAGGCGACGAGCGGCAGCCGCAGGCGGCGCGGCACCCGGAAGGGCGCCGGCGGGCGCGGCATGGCGGCCACGGCGACCTCCGGTCGCCCCGGCTCGCGCACCCCGAACTGGACGACCGCCCAGCCGACGACGGCGGGGACGGTGGCGAGGGCGAAGACGAGGCGCAGGCTGCCGTCGCTGGCGAGCAGCACGAGGGCGGCGGCGAGCGGGCCGCAGGCGGCCCCCAGGTGGTCGAGACCCCGATGGTAGGAGAAGGCGAAGGCGCGATCGGACTCGGGGGTGGCCTCGGCGATCAGCGCGTCGCGGGGCGCGGTGCGCAGGCCCTTGGCCAGCCGGTCGATCGCCCGCAGGGCGACGACGTGCGAGGTGGCCGCGGCGAGGGCCATCAGCGGCCGGCCGAGCGCCGAGAGCCCGTAGCCGCCCGCAACGAAGGGCTTGCGCCGGCCGGCGCGATCGCTCCAGCGCCCGGCCGCGCCCTGGATCACCGCCTGCAGCCCCTGGGCCACCGACTCCATCACCCCGAGCAGCGCCGGGCCGCCGCCCAGCGCGACCAGGAAGCGGGGCAGCAGCGGGTAGACCATCTCGCTCGCCACGTCCTGGAAGAAGGAGGTCGCACCGAGCGACCTCACGGTCCCGGGGAGGCCGGCGCCGCGGTAGGAGTGCCTCGCCTTCATGCGGGTCTCAGGCCGGCGGCCGCCGGCGCGTCGGCGCGATCGAGACCAGCGTGATGGCGGCGACGAGCAACGCCGCGCCCACCCACTGCCAGGGGTCGAGCACCGAGCGGTTGATGAAGTAGTCGAGGAGGATCGCGCTCAGGGGCAGGCAGAGCTCGCAGATCGCCGACACGATCGCCCGCACCCGGGTCAGCCCGAAGTAGTAGAGGAAGAGGGCGCCGCTGCCGGTGGTGAGGCCGATCACCAGGACGAGGAGCCAGTTCTCCGCCGTGACCTCGGAGAAGGGCAGCCCTTCGCCGGTCGCCAGCAGGAAGGCGAGGCAGATCAGGGTCGTCACCCCGTAGCGCCCAAAGGTCGCCTGCCGGAAGTCGAGCGCGTCGAGCAGCCGCTTGCCGAGAACGGTCGCCGAGCCGAAGGCGGCGGCGGCGACGGCGGCCCAGAGCGCCGCCTCGGCGTTGGCGG
>JBFJMD010000224.1:0-5092 GCA_041634115.1 Thermoanaerobaculia bacterium
AGCACCGCCGAGACCTCGGGCGCCCCGATCGACTGGTCCCAGAGCGCCCCCGCCTCCTCGGCGCGCAGCTCCAGCAGGTGCTCCTCCAGCCAGCCGGGGTCGAGGGTGTCGGGCACGTCGGACGGCGCGAAGCGGCCCCGCCGGATCTCGAAGGCCAGGAAGCGGACGAAGAGCAGCAGCATCGCCGCGGCGGCCCCCCCGGCGACCCCGGAGCGGACCGCGGGCGAGAGCTGCCGACGCACCGCCGCGGGCGCTTCGGCGGCGACCCGCTCCAGGTCGAAGGTGACGACCACGCTCGCGCCCGGCGGCAGCTCGCCCCGTACCAGGAAGAAGCGCGCTCCTTCCGTCGCGGCGCGGCGCTCGGCGCCGGGGACGGCGCGCGCCTCCCAGGCCGGGTCGATCTCGAGGTCGAGGGTGAAGCGCTCGATCGGCCCGACGCGGTCCGGGAAGGCGAAATCGTGGTCGAGAACGTAGCGCTCCCCCTCCCGGCGCACCACCCCGGAGAGCGTGTAGTCGAGCTCGTAGCGGATCGCCGTGCCGTCGAAGGGCGGATCGCCCGGGTCGCGGCTGCGCCAGCGCAGGGTCGAGTCCGTGTGCCAGTCGTAGTGGTCGACCCGCCCGAGGCTCCCCTCGCGCAGCTCGACGGTCTGGCCGGTCGCCGGATCGACCCGGCGCATGCCGTGCAGCTCGAGCTCCTGGCCGGGGAAGACCCGGAAGGCCCGCTCGCCGCCGTTCCAGTCGCCGGTGAACACCATTGTCTGGCGCTCCACGACGTGGAGCCGCCCCTCCGCATCGAGCTTCGCCTCGACGTCGAGCGCGCTCCAGTAGAGCGTGCGCGCGCCGGCCAGGGCGGGCGCCAGGACCAGCAGCAGCGTCGCGATCGAGGCTCGCATCGGACGGCCATTCTACGCCGAGCCCGCAGCGGCGGCGAGCGGCGAGGAGTTCGGCTAGAACGCCACGACCAGGGCCACCGAGAAGAGGCTGTCGAGCTTGTCGAGGGCGAAGGGCACGCTGCCCAGCGGGTTCCCGAAGGGATCGACCAGCGGCACCAGGACGCGGCTCGGCTGGTTGTCGAAGAGCAGCTCGAGGCCGATCTTGATCGCCAGCCGCTCGCTCATCGAGACCGCCAGCGAGTTGGCGAAGTCGGCCCGGACGTCCGAGGTGTCGTCCAGGTTCTGGTCCACCCGCAGATCACTCTCGTAGACCGTGCTCTCGGTGAGCCGGCGCCGGTAGTCCCAGCCGAGCTGGAGCCCGAGGAACGAGTCGTCGGCGCCCGGAGCCTCGATCACGTCCTCCTGACGCGTGTAGGTCACGCCGTAGTCGGTCTCGAAGCCGGCGTCCTCGCGGTCGAACCAGACGTGCCCCACGCCTCCCACGGCGAAGTAGCGGTTGGCGACACCGGCGAACTCGTTGCGGTCCCAGCCGCCGCCGGCGAACCAGCCGAAGCGCTCGCTCACCGTGCGACGGTACTTGCCGCGCAGGAAGTACTTCTCGGCCGTCAGCGCCGACTCCGACCGCTCGCGCACCCGGAAGTCGGCGGCGGTGCCCACCGCCTCGCGAGTGGTGGTCGTGGTCTCCGCCCGCAGCGCTCCCGCCTCCAGCTTGAAGCTGGCGGCCTGCCATTTGCGGGTCAGCTTGTTGTTGAGTCCCAGGGTGCTCGACTCGGCGTTGCCCGAGGTGGCGACGAAGGTGAGCTCCGCGGCGTCGGACCAGCCGAGCTCCGGATCCTCCTCGCCCTCGGCGACGGCCGCGGTCGCGGTGACCGACAGGGCCACCGCCACCAGCGCGAGCCCCCTCCAGAATCTCGCGATCATGCGTCTTCTCTCCTCTCTGCGAAACGGAATGGCTTGTTCGACGAGCCGGGGCCCTCGATGCCCGCGCGGTTCACCGGCTCGAAGCGAATTCGATCGGGATGCCGGCAGCCCCCGGCAGCACGACGAGAGGCTCCCGGGGAGTCGGCTCAGCGATCTCCCATCACCAGGTCGCCCAGCCCGCCCAGGACCGAGCCCTCGCCCTTGCGCTTGCCGCCGGCCTGGGGCGCCGCCGCGTAAACGCGGCTCGCCAGGCGGCTGAAGGGGAGCGATTGGATCCAGACCCTGCCCGGCCCCGTCAGGGTGGCGAAGAACAGCCCCTCGCCGCCGAAGAGCGCGGTCTTGATGCCGCTCACCATCTGCACGTCGTAGGTGATCTGGGTCTCGAACGCCACGAGGCAGCCGGTGTCCAGCCGCATCGTCTCGCCGGCGGCGAGCTCGCGCTCGACGACCGAGCCGCCGGCGTGGACGAAGGCCAGGCCGTCTCCGTCGAGCTTCTGCAGGATGAAGCCCTCGCCGCCGAAGAAGCCGGCGGCGATCTTGCGCTGGAAGGCGATGCCGACCGCGATCCCCTTGGCCGCGCACAGGAACGCGTCCTTCTGACAGAGGATCGTGCCGTCGTGGTTCTTCAGGTCGAGGGCGATGATCCGCCCCGGATAGGGCGACGCGAAGGCCACTTTCTGGCGGCCGCCGGAGCGGTTGCCGAAGAGGGTCATGAAGAGCGACTCGCCGGTCAGGACCCGCTTGCCGGCCCCGAGCAGCGCCCCCATCAGCCCGCCGCCGCCCTGGCCCGAGGCGTCGCCGAAGATGGTCTCCATCTCGATCCCCGGGTCCATGTACATGAACGACCCCGCCTCGGCGATGCAGGCCTCGTTCGGGTCGAGGGTGATCTCGACGAACTGCATCTCCTCGCCGAAGACCTCGTAGTCGATCTCGTGCGCCCCGCCGCCGGCCGGCGGCGGCGGCGGCGTCGGGGCGGCGCGGAAGGCGGCGGCGAACTCCGACCGCCTGCCGATCGGCGCCCAGTCGCCCATGCCCTCCCGGTAGACGTGGGCCTCCCGACCCAGCGCCCCCTGCCGGATCTTCTCCAGGACCTCGGCCTCCGTGTACGGACCCTGCTGATTGCCCTTGACCGCCGCGAACCAGTTGCGCTCGTCGCTCATTCCATCGACTCCTCGGTTTCCCGTTCCTGATGACGGCCGCCGGCCGGCGACCGGCTGCCAGTCTAGCCGCGGGTCTCGTCGACCGCAACCGCTCGCCCCGGCCGCCGGGTGGCGCATCGCGCCCCGAGCCCGCGCCGGTGGCGGTCGGGGGCCGCGAGAGGCTAGGATCCGTATTCGAGATGAACGCCACCGAATACGTGAAGCAGCGTCTACAGGACCAGATCGACTGGCACGAAGCGAAGAGCGGCTGGAATCAGCGCTGGTTCAAGCGCCTGCAGCTCGTCGTCATTGCGGCCGGCGCGCTGTTGCCCCTGCTGGCCGGCCTGCAGGCCGCGGAGGTGCCCGGGATGAGCTACGCGGTCGGCGCTCTGGGGGTGGTCGTCGCGATCGTGACCGGCACCCTCGGCCTCTACCGCTTCCAGGAGCTGTGGATCGACTATCGGCTGACGGCCGAGGCGCTCAACCAGGAGAAGTACCGATTCGTGACCGGCTCTCCGCCCTACGACGTCGCCGAGTCCCTGCCGATCCTGGTCGAGCGGGTCGAGGCGATCCTGGCCGAACAGAACTCGCAGTGGCAGCAGGTCGCGCAGGCGGCGGCGGCTGAGGCCGAGGCGCCGAGCCCGGCCGCGCCGGAGGGGCCGCCAGCGGCGGGCTGAGCCAAGAGCGCCAGCTAGAGCAGCAGGTCGATGATCTCGGGGACCGTGCCCCTCTCCCCGAGCCGGATCCAGAGCGTCGCGATCCGCGCCTTGGCGCCCGGCTTGCGGATCCGCTTGGAGAGCTTCGCCACGAAGAGATCGGTGACGTCGATCGCGGTCTGGCGCCTCTCCGGCGGCAGCGGCGCCAGCTCCAGCGCCAGCCGCCACGCGAACGACCGCGCCTTGCGGATGCTGAAGTTGATCAGCCGGTCCTCGGCCGATCCGGCCAGCCGGTCCAGCCTGCGCAGCTTCGGCCAGACGGTCGAGAGCTCCTCCTTCACCCCGTCCACCTGCGCCGCCAGCAGCTCGTTGATCTTCTCGAAGTCGTTGCGCAGGCCGGCGATCCGGGCGCCGGGCGCCACCTCCGCCGCCGCGACGCCCAGGTCCAGGTTGATGTGCGCGTTCATCCCCAGCAGCAGGTGCTGAAGGACGATGTGGCGCCGCTTGCGGGCCGCCTCGAAGGACACCTCCCAGGCGCGCGTCGGCTTCTCCCCCCGCTCGTGCTTCTCCACCGCGTCGAGGTAGCGGTTGGCGAAGACGACGTCGAGCCGCTCGAGGCGCTCGTTGTCCTCGAAGACGCCCTCGCGGATCCCGTCGCGCACCGCCACGGTCACCTTCCGGTAGAGCGCCGGAAAGTAGCCCATCCGGCTCTCGCGCGACTTGGCGGTGGCGATCACCGCGTCGAGCTTGTCGACGACTTCGTCGATCGTCCGTGCGGGCATCGAGGCCTCCTCCCACGGGGGGCCGGCGCGCCGCGAGCGGGTCGCGGTGCCGGCCGGGATCAAGAGTTGAGCGGTGCCGCTCCGATTGTATCCCGTCGCCGAGGCCGGAGGGGCGCGGTCCTCGCCCGGCAGGTCGCGGCTTGACCCGGCCGCGGCGAGCCGGTTCGGCGTCCCGACCCTACCCGCCGGGCGCGATCTCGAGGGTGGCGCCGGCGGAGTAGGCGGCGAACTCGGGCGCGTACATCGACTGCAGGGTGGCGGGGCCGACCTTGAACGCGCCGGCCACCGCCGCCCGCAGCCGGTGGACCAGCGTCACCTCGCCCGCCGGCAGCCACTCGAAGAAGAAGTTGGCGCCGCTGTCGCGGACCTCCTCGTAGCGGGTGACGCCCAGGTCCCAGCGATAGCCCGACCGGGTCTCGACGGGCTCGAGGCCCGCGCCGCGCGGGTCGCGCAGATGGACGTACTCCGCCGCGTGGCGGCTGGTGATCGAGAGCCGCACCTCGACCTCGTCGCCCACCTCCAGCCGTGCGCCGTCCGCGAGCGGCGCCAGCGCCCACTCACGGCCGTCGTGGTAGCGGCGGAAGAAGCTGCGCTCGACGGCGAACAGGTCGCCGGCACCCTCTCGCGGCGGCTCTTCCGTCGAGAAGTGCCAGGTGGCCGAGGCGAAGATCGGCCCCCGCGTCTTCGCCTCGACGGCGACC
>JBFJMD010000225.1:0-5066 GCA_041634115.1 Thermoanaerobaculia bacterium
GTGGCGCTGCTGCTCGAGGCCCAGCCCTGGCTCACGCCGGACGACGTCAAGTGCCGGCTGATGGCCACGGCGCGGCCGGCGGTCGAGTCCGACGGCAGCCTGGCCTACAGCGTGTTCGAGCAGGGCGCCGGCCTGATCAACGTCTACGACGCGGTCAACGACCCGTCCGTCGGCTGCGCCAACCGGGGCCTCGACGTCACCCTCGACCTGCTGGGCCTGGCGCACTACGGCGGCCTCGCGAACCAGCTGCCGACGGGCGAGTTCTTCGTCAGCGGTCTGGCGGGCTACGAGTGGGACCCGGCGGATCCGCGCGGCACCGGCTACCTGTGGAGCGACGGCTACCTCTGGAGCGACGGCTACATGTGGAGCGACGGGTATCTGTGGAGCGATGGCTACCTGTGGAGCGACGGGTACCTGTGGAGCGACGGCTATCTCTGGAGCGACGCCCTCACCGAATCGATGTCGGTCAACGGCTGGGTGGATCAAGAGTAGAGGAGACGGAAATGGCAGAGCCCCTCCCCAGGGAGAACGAGAGACTGAGACGCCGCCATCGGCGGTTCCCGACGAGCCAGATCCGGGTGGACGCCCCGATCGCCGGGACCGTGCTCAACATCAGCGAAAGCGGCATCGCGGTCGAGACGGAAGGCAAGCTGATGGTCGGCAACAGCTACTTCTTCCGGATGCGCCACGGCTCGCGCATCCTGACCCTGCCCGGCACCGTCGAATGGTGCCGGATGACCGCCACCCAGACCGAGGAGGGCGAGTCCGCGCTCGTCTACCGGGCCGGCGTCGCCTTCGCCGAGAGCCGCTCGTCCCGCGCCTGGCGGGACGCCCTGAATCGATTGACTTCCTTCGGTGCGCGGCAGGGGGGGAGCGCCTCGGCGCTCGCCCCGGTCGCCGCGGCTGGAGGGATCGCCGCGCTCCGGCCTGCCACCTGAGAGCGCGTACCCCCTTCACCCGGGCCCCGCGAGACCGGCCTCGCGGGGCCCCATCTTCTCCGCGCTCAGAACTCGAGCAGGGCGGCGGCCCAGTGGAAGCCGGCGCCGAAGGCGGTGAGCAGCACCAGATCGCCGGCGGCGATTCGGCCCTCTTCGCGGGCCTGGAATAGGGCAAGCGGCACCGACGCCGAGCCGGTGTTGCCGTACTCCTCCACGTTCACGTAGGTCTTGCCGGCGGGCAGCTTGAGCGCCCGCTCGACCGCCTGGAGGATCCGCAGGTTGGCCTGGTGGGGGACGAGCAGGGCGACGTCCTCCATCGTCACCCCGGCGGCCTCGACGACGTCCCGCGCGGCGCGGCTCATCCGCCCGACGGCCTCCTTGAACACCTCGCGACCGTTCATGCTCACGCCCATGTAGGAGCCGTCGGCGAACGTCTCCGGAGAGAACGGCCGGCGGGTGCCGCCGACCTCGCGGCTCAGGATGTCCGCCTTGGCGCCGTCGGTGCCCGCCGTCACCGCCAGGATCTCGACGGCACCCTTGCCGGCGCCGACGACCGCGGCGCCGGCGGCGTCGCCGAAGAGCACGCAGGTCGCGCGGTCGCTCCAGTTCATGAGCCGGCTGATGAGCTCGACCCCGACGAGCAGGATCTTGCGGCCGTCCGGGCCGACCCGCGAGCGGGCGATGTCCAGGCCGAGCACGAAGCCGGCGCAGCCGCTGCCGGCGAGATCGTAGGCGGTCACCTCGCGCGCTCCCAGTCGCTCCTGCAGGTAGGCGGCCGAGTCGGGCGCGTAGACCTCCGGGGTGTCGGTGGCGACGATGATCTCGTCGACGTCGACGGCGGCGATGCCGGCGTCGGCCAGGGCCCGCTCGGCGGCGGCGGCCGCCATGTCCACCGTGGTCTCGCCGTCGGCGGCGAAGCGCCGCCGCTTGATGCCGGTGCGCTCGGTGATCCACTCGTCGCTGGTGTCGACGTACGCCGCCCAGTCGTCGTTGGTCATGACCCGCTCCGGCACGTACGCGCCGAGCCCGAGGATTCCGATTGGAGGTCCGCTCATCGGCCGCTGCCTGGTCGAGAGGCGAAGCGCCCCGGCGAGGGGCGGTTCGCGCGAGCACTCTATCAGCACCCGACTTGTCGTCACCGGGGAATTGCTGCACACTCGGGCCGCCATCGCCATGAGCTTGATCGGTCAGAGCCCCGCGCGACCCGACGGCGTGCCGAAGGCGAGCGGCGGCGCCCGCTACGCCGACGACTTCACCCTGCCGGGGATGCTCTGGGGGGCGACCGTGCGCAGTCCGCACCCGCGCGCCCGCATCGCGCGGATCCGATGGCGCCCGGAGCGCGCGCCGACCGGGGCGGTCTGCGTCCGCGCCGCCGATCTTCCGGGCCCCAACGGGGTGATGCTGATCGACGATTCGTGGCCGATCCTCGCCGACGGCGAGGTGCGCCACGTCGGCGAGCCGGTGGCGCTCGTCGCCGCCGGCGATCGGCTGGCGGCGCTGGCGGCGCGGGAGGGGGTCGAGATCGACTACGAGCCGCTGGCGCCGGTGCTCGACCTCGAGACCGCGCGGGGCGCGCCGCCGCTGGCCGAGCTCGAGCTCGGCGACCCCGGGGTCGAGGAGGCGCTGGCGGCGGCCGAGCTGGTGGTCGAGGGGAGCTGGCGCTGCGGCCACCAGGAGCACATCTACATCGAGTGCCAGGCGATGACCGCCTGGTTCGAGCCCGACGGCGAGCTGGTCGTCGCCGGCTCGATGCAGTGCCCCTACTACGTCCACAAGTCGCTCGTCCACGCCTTCGGCCTGGAGCCCGGGCGGGTGCGGGTCAAGGCCACCGCCGTCGGCGGCGGCTTCGGCGGCAAGGAGGACTATCCGAGCGTCATCGCGTTGCACGCGGCGCTGCTGGCACGGGCGAGCGGGCGGCCGGTGCGGATCGCCTACGACCGCCACGAGGACATCGTCGCGACCACGAAGCGCCACCCCGCCGTGGTCCGGCACCGCACCGGCGTCGACCGGGACGGCCGGCTCGTGGCGATGGACGTCGAGGTCGAAATGGACGGCGGCGCCTACCGGACGCTGTCGCCGGTGGTCCTGTCGCGGGCGCTGCTCCACGCCGCCGGTCCCTACCGCTGCCCGCGCGTCCGGGTGCGCGGCCGGGTGCTGGCCACGAACACCGCCACCAACGGCGCCTTTCGCGGCTTCGGGGCGCCGCAGGTCGAGTTCGCGGCCGAGCGGCAGATGGACCGGGTCGCCCGGCGGCTGGGGCTCGACCCGCTGGAGATCCGGCTGCGCAACGCGCTCGCGGCCGGCGACCGGCTGCCGACCGGCCAGGTGCTGGACGGAACGACCGCGGCCCGGCCCTGCCTCGAGCGGGCGGCGGAGCTCACCGGATTCCGCGAGCGCTGGCGGGAGCTCGAAGCGGCGCGCGCCGGCCGCCGCGACGGCGAGCCTCGGCGAGGCGTGGGGCTCAGCCTCTTCTTCCACGGCGCCGGCTTCACCGGCAACGGCGAGCGCCGCATGCGCTCGCCGGTCGAGGCGCGGCTCGACCCGGAGGGCCGGATCGAGGTCCTGACCGCGATGACCGACATGGGCCAGGGCTGCGCGGCGATCTTCCCGCAGATCGCGCGCGAGGCGGGGGGGCTGGCCGAGGGGGACGTCGTCTTCGCGGAGCCGGACACCTCGGTGGTGCCGGACTCGGGGCCGACCGTCGCCTCGCGCACCACGATGGTCGTCGGCGGCGCGATCGCGCGGGCCGTGGTCGACGTCCGCGACCGGGTCCTCGCCTGGTGGGCGGAGCGCGAGGGGCTCGAGACCGGGGAGGTCGTCGACGGCGAGATCCGCCCCGGCGGCGTCCGCTTCCGCGAGGTGGCCGCGGCCTATCTGCGCGAGGTCGGCCCGCTCGAGGTGCGGGTGCGCCACGAGCCCCCCGCCTGGCAGAACTTCGACGAGGAGGCCTACCGCGGGGCGGCGTATCCGACCTACGCCTGGGGCGCCGAGGTGGTCGAGGTGGAGGTCGATCCCGACACGCTCGCGGTCCGGCCGCTCGCGGCCACCGTCGTCTGCGAGGTCGGCCGGGCGATCCACCCGACGCTCTGCGCCGGGCAGATCGAGGGCGGCACGCTCCAGGCGCTGGGCTGGGCGCTGCTGGAGGAGGTCCGGCTCGACGAGGGGCGCTACCTCAACGACCGGCTCGCGACCTACATCATTCCGACCTTCAAGGACAGCCCGCGGATCGACGTCCACCTGCTCGAGCGGCCGTGGAAGGAGGGGCCCTTCGGGGCCAAGGGGGTCGGCGAGCTGCCGATGGACGGCGGCGCGCCGGCGGCCGCGGCGGCGATCGAGAACGCCATCGGCATTCCCGTGTCGGCGATCCCGGCGACGCCGGAGCGGCTCTTCGAGCGCCGGGGCGAAGCGCTCGCGGGGGAGGGCGCGGCGGGCGTCGGCGGGCGCGAACGATGAAGGCCCGGCTCGAGGTCAACGGCCGCACGGTCGAGGTCGAGGGCCACCCGATGGACCGGCTGCTCGACGTCCTGCGCGAGCGGCTCGGGCTCACCGGCACCAAGGAGGGTTGCGGCGAGGGGGAGTGCGGCGCCTGCACGGTGCTCGCCGACGGCCGGCCGGTCCTCTCCTGCCTGGTGCCGCTCTTCCAGTGCCCGGGGCGCCGGATCGAGACCGTCGAGCACCTGGCGGCCGGCCCCGCCAAAGACCTGGTCGAGCGCTTCGTCGCCGCCGGCGGCGTCCAGTGCGGCGCCTGCACCCCGGGGATCGTGGTCGCCGCCTGGGCGCTGCTCGAGGAGAACCCCCGGCCGACGCGCGAGGATGTGCAGGAGGCGCTGGCGGGGAACCTCTGCCGCTGCACCGGCTACGAGGGGATCTACCGAGCGCTCGTCCACGGGCCCGTGGAGCCCGGGGAGCCCGGCGGGTGACGCGGGCGGTCTCGCCGCGATCGCTGGCCGCGGCGCTGGCGGCGCTCGCCGAGGAGCCGGGGCTCGTCCCGGTCGCCGGCTGCACCGACCTCATGGTCTGCGAGCCGCTTGAGCGGGTGGCGTTTCCCGGGGTGATCGACTTGCTGCGGGTCCCCGAGCTCGCCGGCCTCCGCCGGGTGGACGGCGGCCTCGAGATCGGCGCCACCAC
>JBFJMD010000226.1:0-5060 GCA_041634115.1 Thermoanaerobaculia bacterium
CGGCGCTCGCCGTCCAGCCGGGTCGTCGGACCGCGGGCGACGGTGCCCTTCATCGGCCGGGCGACCACCTGGTCGCCGGAGAGCCGGAAGAAGAGCTCCGGCGAGGCGGAGCAGACGACGTGGCGGCCGAGGTCGAGGTAGGCTGCGCGGCCCGCACGCCGTCCGCCGGCCAGATGGGCGAAGAAGGTCAGCGGGTCGCCGGCGAAGTCGGCGCCGAGGCGAAAGGTGTAGTTGATCTGGTAGGTGTCGCCCGCGGCGATCCGTGCGTGGATGCGGGCGATGGCGTCGCCGTAGCGGTCCCGCTCGATCGAGGGCTGCCACCCGGAGACGGCGTAGCCGCCGCCGCCGACCGGCGCGGACACCGTCTCCGGCCGCTCGAAGAGGCCGAACCAGGCCGCCGGGAGGGGGCCGGGGGGGCGCGTGACGAACGCCGGGTCGAAGGCGGGGGCCGCCTCGTAGGTCAGGAAGCCGGCGGCCCAGAGGCCGTCCCGGGCGGCCGCGTCCAGGCGCTCGAGCAGCGGCGGCACGGCGTCGGGCCGCTCGGCCTCGAGCGCTTCGACCGGGTTGCGGAAGTCGAGCCAGCCCGTGCCCGCGCCGACCCGCGTCTGCACCAGGACCCGCGGCGAATCGCCGCGCTCGACCGCGCCTCGGGCTCGGCTGCTCATCGTCCACGCCTGGAGGATGCCACCCGCCCGCCATCCTAGCCCACTGCCGGGGTCGTGAGTCCTCGCAGCCGCCGGCGGCGAGGGGGGGACGATAGACTCGCCGGGACATGCCCCGCATCACCAAGGTCTACACCCGGACCGGCGACGACGGCACCACCGCCCTGGGCAGCGGCCGGCGAGTGCCCAAGGGGTCGCTGCGCATCGAGGCCTACGGCACCGTGGACGAGTTGAGCAGCGCGATCGGCGTGGCCGCGGCCGCCGGCCTCGACCCCGAGATCGAGGCGGCGCTGGCGCCGATCCGCAACGAGCTCTTCCACCTCGGCTCGGATCTGTGCGTGCCCGACGAAGACAAGGAGCGGCTGCCGGTGCCGCGGATCGAGGAGCGCCACGTCGCCGCCCTCGAGCGGCTCATCGACCGGCTGGCGGAGAGCCTGCCGCCGCTGGAGAACTTCGTCCTGCCGGGGGGCGCGCCCGGCGCGGCCCAGCTCCACGTGGCGCGCGCGGTGTGCCGCCGGGCGGAGCGCCTGGTCGCGCGCCTGGCGGCCGAGGAGACCGTCGGGGCGCCGGTGGTCGCGTATCTCAACCGGCTCTCGGACGCGCTCTTCGTAATGGCGCGCTTCGAGAACCTGAAGAAGGGCGTGCCCGACGTGCTCTGGGACAGCCGCGCCTGAGCGGCTCGCGCGGGCGGCCGGCGATCAGCCGACCGTCTCCCGCATCACCTCTTCGATCGTCGTCATCGCCTCGCGGATCTTCTGGAGGCCGCTCTCGCGCAGGCTGATCATGCCGTTCTGCAGCGCCTTCTGCCGCAGCTCGTAGGCGCTGGCGCCGGAGAGGATGAGCTCGCGGACCTCGTCGTCCACCTCCATGACCTCGTAGAGGCCGACGCGGCCCTTGTAGCCGGTGCCGCTGCAGTTGTCGCAGCCCTTGCCGCGGAAGAGCTGCAGCGACTTCGACTCGTCCTTGGAGAAGCCGATGTTGGTCAGCGCCTGGACCGGGATGTCGACCGGCTGCTTGCACTGGTTGCAGATCCGGCGCACCAGCCGCTGGGCGGCGATGAGGTGCACCGAGCTGGCCACCAGGAAGGGCTCGATCCCCATGTTCATCATGCGGTTGATCGACGACGGCGCGTCGTTGGTGTGGAGCGTGGACAGCACCAGGTGGCCGGTCATCGCCGCCTTGATCGCCACCTCGGCGGTCTCGAAGTCCCGGATCTCGCCGACCAGGACGACGTTCGGGTCCTGACGCAGGAAGGAGCGCAGCGAGGCGGCGAAGTTGAGGCCGATCTGCTCCTTCATCTGCACCTGGTTGATGCCCACCAGGTTGTACTCGACCGGGTCCTCCGCGGTCATGATGTTGATCTCGGGGGTGTTGATCCGCGAGATCGCCGAGTAGAGCGTGTTCGTCTTGCCGGAGCCGGTCGGTCCGGTCACCAGCACCATGCCGTAGGGACGGAAGATCGCCTGCTCGAAGCGACGCAGCGAGTCGGCCTCGAAGCCGAGCTTCGTCATGTCGAGCATCAGGTTGTCCTTGTCGAGCAGCCGCATGACGATCTTCTCGCCGAAGATCGTCGGCAGCACCGACACCCGGAAGTCGAGGTCCTTGACCTTGCCGCCCACCTTGGTCTTGATCTTGATGCGGCCGTCCTGGGGGAGCCGCTTCTCGGCGATGTCCAGCTTGGCCATGATCTTGACCCGGCTGGTGATCGCCTCCTTGAGCTTGAGCGGCGGCCGCATCATCTCGTAGAGGATGCCGTCGATGCGGTAGCGGACCCGGTACTCCTTCTCGTAGGGCTCGATGTGGATGTCGGAGGCGCTGCGCTTGATCGCGTCGGTCAGGAAGATGTTCACCAGGCGGACGACCGGCGCCTCCTCGGACTGCTGCTCGAGCGCCGCGAGGTCGAGGTCCTCCTCTTCCTCGAGCACCTCGAGGTCGGCGTCGTCGGCGTCCGCCAGGTCCTCCATGACCTTCTTCAGCTCGATCGAGTGGGTCGAGCCGTAGTACTTGTCGATCGCCTCGCGCAGCGCCGACTCGGAGGCCACCACCGGCTCGACGTTGTAGCCGGTCATGAACTTGATGTCGTCCATCGCGAAGACGTTGGTCGGGTCGACCATGGCGATCGTCAGCTTGGCGCCCGCCTTCGACACCGGCAGGATGGTGTACTTGCGCGCCACGTCGGGCGGGATGATCTTGATGATCGTCTCGTCGACGTCGACCTCGGCGAGGTTGATCGCCGGCACGCCGTAACGCTGCGACAGGAAATCGACCAGCTCTTCGTCGTCGAGGAAGCCGAGCTTGACGAGGTGGGTGCCGATGCGGCCGCCCTCGGCCTGCTGGGCGCCCAGCGCCTCCTCGAGCTGGTCCTTGTTGATCTTGCCGGACTTGACGAGCAGCTCTCCGATCCGGCTCACGGGGTCTCCTTCTCGGGTGGGGCCGGGCGAGAGCGGCACGGGGGCCGGCGGCCGCGCGACGGTCGGTGGGTGGCTGCGTTCTGGGGGGGGATCATGCCGGAGGCAGAGTGTAGCAAGGGCCCGGAAAACGGGTCAATGAACGGCCCCGCGGCCGGCGGCGGGGTCGGAGTCGAGGTCGGTCTCGAGCATGGCCGCGGCGCGGTCCGCGACGAGGGCGGGGGAGATCTCCAGCAGGCAGGCCTTGGTCTCCTCGAAGCGCCGGTGGCAGAAGCTGCACGGCAGTCGGTGCCAGAGCGCCCGCTCGGGAGCGCCGTACGGGCCGTGGGTGGCGGGGTCGGTGGGCCCCATGAGGCAGAGCACCGGCCGCCCCAGGGCGTGCGCCAGGTGGAGGGGCCCGGTGTCGCCGGCGAGGACCAGCCGGGCCCGCCGCAGCAGCGCCGCCAGCTCGGGCAGGGTGGCGGCGTGGACGACCTGGGCGCGGCCGCCGGAGCCGCTGGAGACCCCGCGGGCGAGACCCTCCTCGCCGCGGCTGGAGACGACCCAGACCGGCGTTCCGCCGCCG
The DNA here is from genome assembly GCA_041634115.1 of Thermoanaerobaculia bacterium. GTDB lineage: Bacteria > Acidobacteriota > Thermoanaerobaculia > Multivoradales > JAHEKO01 > JBFJMD01. The sequence continues at coordinate 3,636 of JBFJMD010000226.1, forward strand.
GCCAGGCGCGCCGCCACCTCCCCCCAGGCGGCCGGGGGGTAGCGCTTGTTGCCCCAGCCGGCGCCGGGGTGGAGCAGCACGTAGTCGCCGGCGCCCGCCAGCTCCCGGCCGTCGACCTCGCGCGGCGCCCGCGGGAAGAGCTTCTCGCCCCCGAAGTCCGGCGGCCCGGGCTCGAGGCCCAGGCCGTCGAGGACGGACAGCGCCCGCTCCACCGCGTGCGCGCCGCGCGGCGCCACCCCGTCGCTGATCCAGATCGCGCTCGAGGGCTCGCGCCGGAAGCGGCGGGCGAGCCCGATCCGGCGGTCGGCGAGGGTCACCGCGGCGATGAGGCCCCCCTTGTGGTTGCCCATGAGGTCGAGCACGACGTCGGGCGCGAAGCGATCGAGCCGCTCGAAGAGCCCGCGGATCTCGCGGGCGGTGGCGCGGGCGAGGGGTCGCCGGCGCCAGACGCGGAGCCGGACGGGGATCAGCGCGTCGAGGTCCGGGTGTCCCTCGAGCAGCGGCGCCATCGCCGTCTCGACGACCCAGCCGAGCCGGGCCTCGGGCAGGCGCCGGCGCAGGGCGGTCAGCACCGGCAGGCAGTGCACGACGTCGCCGAGGGCGCTCGTGCGGACGATCAGGATGCGGGGGCTGCCCATGGGCCCGGCCCGGCGCTCGCCGCCCGCGGCCGGCTATCCCTCGAGCCGCCGGACCGCGGCGATCAGGTCGGTGGTCGAGTGGTCCTTGGGGTCGCCGACGAGGACCGTCCGCCCGCCGTAGGCGCGCACCGTCTCGTACTCGGGCACCGCCTCCGGAGTGCCGTAGTCGGTGCCCTTGCAGTGGACCTCGGGGCGGATGCGCGCCAACAGGTCGGCGGGGGAGTCGCCGTCGAAGACGACGACCCAGTCCACCCCCTCGAGGGCGGCGACGAGCTCCGCGCGCTCGGCCTCGGGCACCAGCGGCCGGCCCGGGCCCTTGAGGCGGGTCACGGACTCGTCGGCGTTGACGCCCACGACCAGCGCGTCGGCCTGCCGCCGCGCCGCCTGCAGGTAGCGCAGGTGGCCGACGTGGAGCAGGTCGAAGTGGCCGTTGGCGAAGGCTAAGGCGCGGCCGCTCTCGCGCAGCGCCCGCACCTCGCGCTCGAGCTCTTCGACGGTCACGACGCGGCCCATTCGATCTCCCGGACGGGCCGCGGATCCGACTCCACGGCGACGGCCAGCTCGGCGGCGGTGAGCGTCGCGGTGCCCGACTTCTGCACCACGATGCCGCCGGCGTAGTCGGCGAGGAGCGCCGCCTCCAGCGGGGTCGCCCCGGCGGCCATGGCCAGCGCGAACGCGCCGATCACGGTGTCGCCGGCGCCGGTCACGTCAGCGACCTGGTCGCTGCCGTGGATCGGGATGTGGCAGGCGCTGCCGTCCTCGAAGAGGCTCATGCCGTGGCTCCCAC
>JBFJMD010000227.1:0-5052 GCA_041634115.1 Thermoanaerobaculia bacterium
ACGAGCTGGGGAAACATCGAGACGTAGCAGGCGAAGTCGATGAAGTTGCCGAGCGCCATCGCGTCGCCGCGGTAGACGTCGATCGTGTAGCTCATCGACTGGAAGGTGTAGAAGCTGATCCCCAGCGGCAGCGCCACCCGCAGCACCGTGTCGAGGGCGAGGTCGCCGAGTCCCAGCGCCGACGCCAGCGCGTTGTAGTTGTCGACCGCGAAGTTGAAGTACTTGAAGAAGCCGAGCAGCGACAGGTTGGAGGCGACCGAGACCGCCACCAGCAGCTTCTGGCCGCGGCTGCGCGGCGCGTCCGGCTCGAGGCGCTCGATCGGTCCCGCCCCGCCGCGCTCCAGCCGCCCGACGAGGCCCAGGCCGCAGAAGTAGTCGACGACCGTCGACGCCAGCATGAGGACCATGAAGAGCGGATTGGCCCAGCCGTAGAACGCGTAGCTCGCGAGGGTGAGCACGAGGTGCCGCAGCCGCCGCGGCGCCAGGTAGTAGAGCGCCAGCGCCAGCGGCAGGAAGTAGAAGACGAAGAGCTGCGAGGAGAAGACCATGCGCCGGTCAGCGTCGCACGGCGTAGAAGAGCGGCCCGCCCCCGGGGCCCAGCGTGTCGGCGAGGTAGACGCTCTCGAGCTGCGGGTTCTCGGCGAAGGGCTCGAGCACGAGGCGCCGCCCCGCCTCCGCCTGGGCCGGCTCCAGCGGCCGGCCGTCGAGGATCGACCACTGCGCCACCCTGACGACGCGCGCGTTCAGCTCGCCCTCGACCACCCGCTCGACCTCGTACTCGTGGACCGCGAGCGCCTCGCGGTAGGGCGAGATCTCCTCCAGGGTCGGCGGCCGCGAGCGCCGCCGCTCGCGGGCCTCGACCACCACGCGCGCCACCTCGCGCCGCGCGGCGAGCTTCTCCCGGTAGCGCAGGAAGTCCTCCGCCACCTCCTCCGGCGCCAGGATCCGATCGTAGATCGCCACCCCCTCGAGGCCGCCCCCCCACTCCCGGTCGCCGTTGGGCAGGGCGCCGAACGCCAGCGGCACGCTGCGCCAGTGGAAGAAGTCGCCCTGGATCTCGCTGCTCTCCGCCGCCTTCACGCCGTCGAGGTAGCCCACCAACCGCCCCGGGCGGTAGGTGACCGCCACGTGGCTGGCGCGGCCCGGCGGCAGCGGCATGAGCACCCCGGTGGCGATCGACTCCGGCCCGCGCGGCCCCACCTTGATGGAGAAGGTGAGGCGATCGCCGCGCTGCTCCAGGAAGAAGTCCCACCGATCGCGATTGGCGGCGAGGGCGGCGATCACCGCCGGACGCGGCGGCACCTCCGCCGGCGTCCGCACCAGCGCCTGGATGGAGATCTCGTTCGTGCGCTTGGCGGAGGCGAAGACCAGCGCCGACTCGTCGTCCGGCGCCACGAAGGCGCCGCCGTCGAGCGCCATGGCGAAATCGTGATCCAGGCGGGCGCCGCCGCTCGGGCGCAGGGTGGCGGCGCGCTCCGCCCCGAGGCCGGGATCGAAGACCAGGTTCGGCGCGTCTCCCGTCTCCCACAGGAAGACCAGCCCCTCGCGGGAGCTGGGCCAGAGCGGCGGCTCCACCGCCAGCGTCGCCGGCGCCATCGCGTTCGGCCGCCCGGCGCGGTCGACGATCCCCTCGAGGCGCAGTTGGTCGGGGCGGCGGATCGGCGTGGCGGGCTCGAAGACGACGCTTCGCCCGCCCGCGGCGAGCCGAGGCGCCGACAGGGCGAGCCCCGAGTCGAGCCGCGCCCGGGCGCCGCCGATCTCCACCTCCTCGTCGAAGTGGACCACGAGCTCGGCGCCCCGCCGTCGCAGCTCGACCGCCGTCGGCCGCGGCGGCCGCGGCGCGGCGACCGTGACCAGGCCCCGCCGCTCCCGTTGGCCGAGGCGCGCCGTCACCTCGTAGCTTCCGGGCCGCTCGAAGGTGTGCTCGCCGAGCGCCCCGGAGCCGGTCGCGCCGTCGCCGAAGTCCCAGCGCCACCCCGCCCCCTCGCCGGCCTCGAGCCGCACCGTGAAGGGCGCTTCGCCGCGCAGCCGCCCCAGCGCCAGCGGCTCCCGGTAGACGTCCGGATAGCGGTCGGTGGCGGGGTGCTCGGTCAACCGCACGGGGCTGCCGACGAGCGTCAGGTCGTCCGGGTCGACCTCGGCCACGAAGACCTCGTAGTCCGACTTGAAGTGATCGTGCTGGTCGGCGGAAGCGGCGAAGGCGAAGAGCGTCGCGTCGCTCGAGAGCATCGGAAAGTAGACGTACCCGAGCCCGTCGGGAAGCCGGGGATCGCTCTTGCGGATCAGGGTCGAGACCGCGCCGCTGGCGAGATCGATCGAATCGACCGGCCCGCCGGCGCCCGCCATCCAGTAGCCCCGCCGCCCGTCGTGCGAGAGATAGGGCTGGCAGCCGGGCATCTTGCTGCGGACCGCGACCGCGCGCCGCTTCGGGTCGTAGACGCCGAAGCCCGAGGTGCCGCTCACCGCGTGGCGCAGCGTCGGGTCGACCAGCCAGCCGTGGCCCTCGGCGGACGGGCCGAGGAGGCGCTCGCTCTCGCCGCTGTCCACGTCGAGCAGCACGGTGGCGCCGTCGCCGGTCAGGTAGGTGAGGCTCGACGCGTCGCGCCAGATCGCCGCCCGGTTCTCGAAGTAGCTGCGCGCCGCCGCGGCGAGGGTGCGATCGCCCCGGCCGTCGGCGCCGATCAGGCGCAGTTCCCCGCGCGAGCCGTCCCCGTCGTAGACCGGGCGGTCGCTCGCCGGGGTGCTGAGGTAGACGAGCCGGCGGCCGTCGGGGGAGACGTGGGGACAGCAGTGGTCGCGCCCCCCTTCCTCGGGCGAGAGCTGTCGCAGGCCGCCGCCGTCGAGCCGCACGCTCCAGATCCGCCAGCGCCCGCTCCGGTTCGACTCCCAGACGACGAAGCCCTCGCCGAGCGGCGCCGCCTCCGGCCGCGGCGAGTTCGCTGCCGCGGCGGCGGCCGGCGCGGGATCCGTCTCGGACGCCCCGCACCCGGCCGCGAGCGCGATCAAAAGCGCCGCCAGCAGCGCCCGTCGGGCCGGCCGGCCGACGGCCGCCGCCGCTTCGAGGCGGTCAATTCGGCGCCGGTCGATCCGCGAGATGGGTTCTTTTCGTCGCATCGCTCTGTCGGGGGCGCCGCCGCCGAGGAAGTTCATTCTAGGTTGCAGGATTCGTACCCGCACCCGGGACCGCGCCCGCCCGCCGGCCGCGGCCCGCCGCGGACGCCCTGTGGTAGATTGCCGCCGCGGCTCGCCGCCCCGATCGGGACCCGATCGGCGGCCCGGCGGCGGCCGCTCTCCCGGAGATCCCGATGTCCCCCTCCCGCCCCTCGAAGTCCGAGATGCCCGTGGTGATCCTGTGCGGCGGGCAGGGGACCCGGCTCCGCGAGCAGACGGAGGTGCGCCCGAAGCCGATGGTCGAGATCGGAAGCCAGCCGATCCTCTGGCACATCATGAAGATCTACGGCCACTTCGACTTCGAGCATTTCATCCTCTGCCTCGGCTACAAGGGCTGGGTCGTCAAGCAGTACTTCCTGCGCTTCCACGAGATGATGCGCGACTTCACCATCTCGATGGACGGCGTCGACGGCCCGGACTTCCACAACCGGGTGGGCGAGGAGCGCTGGCGCGTCACCTGCGCCGAGACCGGCGAGCTGACCGGCACCGGGGCGCGGCTCTGGAGGGTGCGCGACTACATCGATACCGACACCTTCCTCTTCACCTACGGCGACGCGGTGGGCGACATCGATCTCGACCGGCTGCTCGACTACCACTACGAGAAGGGCCGCATCGCCACGGTCACCGGCATCCACCCGACCTCGCGCTACGGCGAGATGAAGGTCGAAGGCGGCATCGCGCTGGAGTTCAACGAGAAGCCGACCGTGGCCGAGGGACGGGTGAGCGGCGGTTTCTTCGTCTTCGAGCGCCGGGTCTTCGAGTACCTGGACGACCGGCCCGGCCTCTTCCTGGAGGTCGAGCCGCTCCAGCACCTCGCCCGCGACGGGCAGCTCGCCGTCTACCCCCACGACGGGAGCTGGGAGTCGATGGACACCTACCGCGACTACATGCACCTCAACGAGGAGTGGCGCGGCGGCAGCCCGCCCTGGAAGATCTGGGCCGACTAGCCCCGTCCGGCGCTCAGCGCCCGGCCGGGCGCCAGGCCCAGGTCACGACCAGCGAGTTGGCGCCCGGGTTGAAGTCGTAGAGGCCCGCGTTCGACAGGTGGTAGAAGGCGAGACCCAGGCGGCGGCCGCGCCCCAGCTCGCGGGAGAGCTCGATCCCGCTGCGAAACTCGACCGCCCCTCCGAGGTCGCGCTCCGAGCCCGCCTGGTAGAGCGCCACCCCCCAGAACGGCGCGACCGCCCAGCCCCCCGAGCCGACCGCGAAGTCCCGGCGCAGCCCGCCGAAGACCCAGAAGCTCCCCTCACCGCTCACCGTGACGCCGGTCTCCGGCGCGATCCCCCAGGCCCGCGGCGCGAACCGGGCCCCGAGCCCCGCCTCGGCCTCGCTCTTGTCGCTCGAGAGATTGAAGGCGCCACCCGAAGCCACCAGCTCGGCCGCCGCCGCCGGCGCCGCCGCCACCAGCAGCACCGCGCAAAGAATCGCCGATCGTCGTCCCACCGTAGCGTCCCCCGAGTCGCGAGTCGCCGTAGTCTAGCGGCGCCAGCGGCGTCTTCAAACCCCTCCCTCCCCTGCCCGCGCGGCGCGCGGCGGCCTCTGCGGCTACTGGGGGTCGTCCAGCTTCGCACGGTCCGGCTACAGCCCGCCTGGCACGATGGCCGGCCTCCGCCGGCCCTCGCGCTTGATATCCGTTCGTTGCCCAGGGACGGTGCGCCGCGGCCGTCTCTGCCTGGCGGCGCGATCGAAGAGTCCGCTTCGGCCCCGCCGGCGCTCCGGGTTCCGGGGTGGCCCTCCCGGGGGCCGGCGCGAGCCAGTCGGACTTTGGCGGGGGGGCTCGCGCCTGCGCTCCGCGTCCGCGCCGGCCGCCGTTGCCCTTCGGAGGATCGAGTGAGCGCTGGCGGAGTGGAGCTACCCCGATTTTGTGGACACCTTGGAAGC
>JBFJMD010000228.1:0-5029 GCA_041634115.1 Thermoanaerobaculia bacterium
CCGCTCAACGCCGCCACCCAGTGGCTCGAGCGCAGCCTCGACGACTCGTCGAACCGCCGGCTCGTCATCGCCGACGCCTTCCTCCTGGCCGACGCGCTGCTGGTGCTGGCGGCGGGGATCGCGGCGCGGCTCTCGGTGCGCGAGGAGGCGATCGCCGCCCACGTCCGCCGCGAGCTGCCCTTCATGGCCACCGAGGCGCTCCTGATGAAGGCGACGGTCGCCGGCGGCGACCGCCAGCAGCTGCACGAGCGCATCCGCCGGCACAGCCTCGAGGCGTGGGCGGCGGTGGAGCGCGGCGAGGAGAACCCGCTGGCCGCGCGGCTCGTCGCCGACGCCGGTCTCGGCCTCGCCGCCGAGGACGTCGAGGCGGCGCTCGCCCCCGAGGCCTACGCCGGCCGCGCCGCCCGCCAGGTGGACGAGTTCCTCGAGCGCGAGGTCGAGCCGGCGCTGGCCGCGGTCGAGGCCGCGGAGGTCGAGGAGCCGCGGGTCTGAGGGCCGCCTTGGCCCTGGCGCTCCTCGTCGCCGCGGCGCTCGCCACGGCCGGCTGCGCCTCCGCCCCCTCGCGGCGGCCGCCCGAGCCCGGCTGGAGCGAGCGCGGGATCGCCTCCTGGTACGGGCCCGGCTTCCACGGCCGGATCACCGCCAACGGCGAGGTCTACGACATGGACCGGCTGACCGCCGCCCATCCCAGCCTCCCCTTCGGAACCCTGGTCGAGGTACGTAACCTCGACAACGGCCGCCGGGTGCGGGTGCGGATCAACGACCGCGGCCCCTTCGTCGGCGGCCGCGTCATCGACCTGTCGCGCGCCGCCGCGAAGGAGATCCGGATGATCGGCCCGGGAACCGCCCGCGTCGAGGTGCGGATGATCGCCGCCGGCGCCGAGCCCGCCGGGCCCGGCCGCTACCGGGTCCAGGCGGGGGCCTTCCGCGATCCGGAGCGGGCGCGGGCGCTAGCGGCGCGGCTGGAGCCGGACTACCCGGGGGTCGCGGTGCGCGCCTCCGGCGGCTGGCACCGGGTCGAGATCGGCCCCTTCGCCCGGCGCCGCGAGGCCGAGGAGATCGTCCGCGAGCTCGCCGCCCTCAGCATCGAGGCCGTCGTCCGCCGGTAGCTTCAGGAGCCCGAGTGACCATGGTAGAATGACCAGGGTCAAATCGGAGCGGAGATGGAGCAAGTGATCTCGAAATCGAAGTTCAAGGCCCGCGCCCTGGCGCTCCTGCGGCAGGTCGAGCGGACCGGCAGGGAGATCATCGTGACCGACCGCGGCCGGCCGGTGGTCAAGGTCGTGCCCTACGCCGCGGAGCCGCCGCGACTCCTCTCCGAGCTGCGCGACACGGTCGTGCGCTACGACGCGCCGGAGGAGCCGGTCGCGGCCGAGGACTGGGAGGCACTTGGGGAGTGACCGTCCTCGACACCCACGCCTGGGTCTGGTGGGTGTCGGGGGATCCCCGCCTTTCCGATCGGGCCCGTCACGAGATCGAGCGGGCGATGGGCGCCGGCTCCCTCCGGGTCTCCTCGATCAGCGCCTGGGAGGTGGCGATGCTGGTCGCGCGCGGCCGGCTGGAGCTCACCATGGAGGTCGACGACTGGGTGGCCCGCTCGGAGGCCCTCCCCTTCCTCGCCTTCGTGCCGGTCGACAACCGGATCGCCCTGCGCTCGGTCGCCCTGGCCGGACTCCACGAGGACCCGGCGGACCGGATCATCGTCGCCACCGCGCTCGCACTCGGGGCGCAGCTCGTCACCCGGGACCGGAAGCTGCACGGGCTCCCGGGCCTGCGGGCGGTCTGGTAGCTCCCGCGATTCCCCGAGCGGAACGCCCCGTCAGCCGAGGCCGGCGAGCCAGTCGCGGATGCCCCGGTCGAGGCGGTGGCGGTCGCGGTGGCGGGCGAGGGCGGCGGCGACCAGGCGGTCGACCAGCTCCGGCAGCGGCACGCCGGAGATCTCCCAGAGGATCGGGTACATCGAGATCTTGGTGAACCCGGGCAGGGTGTTGACCTCGTTGACGAAGACCTCGGAGTCGCCCTCGAGCAGGAAATCCACCCGCGCCATGCCGGTGCCGCCCAGGGCGGCGAAGGCGGCGACCGCCAGCTCGCGGACGCGGGCCTCGACCGGCGCCGCGAGCTTCGCCGGCGCGTCGAGGCGGGCGCCGGACTCCAGGTACTTGTCGGCGTAGTCGTAGAACTCGCGGCCGGGCACGATCTCGCCGACCGCCGAGGCCTCGAGGCGCGGGTAGCCGAGCACCGCGCACTCCAGCTCGCGCCCCTCGACGCCGCGCTCGACGACGGCGGCGTCGTCGAAGCCGAGCGCGAACTCGAGGGCGTCGGCCAGCTCCTCGCGCCGCTTGACCTTGCGCACCCCGACGCTCGAGCCGCCGACCGAGGGCTTGACGAAGAGCGGCAGCGGCAGCCGCTCGAGGCGGGCGAGCACCGCGGCGGGCTCGTCCATCTCGGCGCGCGCCACCGGCTCGAACTCGACGACCGGCACCCCGGTCTCGGCGAGCAGCCGCTTGCTGAGGGTCTTGTCCATGGCCACCGCGCTCGCGGTGACCCCGGCGCCGACGTAGGGCAGGTCGAGGCTCTCGAAGAGGCCCTGGAGCGAGCCGTCCTCCCCCCAGGTGCCGTGGACGATCGGGAACGCGACCTCGACCCGCGACTCGAGGAACGGGCCCAGGGTGGGCGCCACGGCCCCGTCGCCCGAGGCCGGGGCCGCGACCTCTTCGGCGCCGCCGGCCAGCACCGCCCCCGACGCCTCCGGGTCGCGCCAGGCGCCGCCGCGGGCGATGCCGAACGGCACCACCTCGTGGCCGGCCTCGGCGAGCCCCCGGGCGACCGTTCGCGCCGAGTCGACCGAGACCCGGTGCTCGGTCGAGCGGCCGCCGAAGATCAGGGCGACCCGGCTCACCGGCGGCCTCCCCCGGCCCTCCGGCGCCCGCTCCCCGTCACTCCGCCGCCCCGTTTCCCAGGTCGAGCAGCCGGGCGCGGCTCACCTCGGGCAGCGCCGTGAGCTTCGCCAGCACCTCCGGCGACGGCTCCTGGTCGAGCCGCAGCACCGCCATCGCCTCGCCGCCGCCGCGCGTGCGCGCCAGGTGGATCTCCGCGATGTTGGTGCCGGCGTCGCCCAGCAGCGTGCCGACCCGGCCGACGACGCCGGGGACGTCCAGGTTCTGCAGGAAGAGCAGCAGCCCCTCGGGCCGGAACTCGAGCCGGTAGCCCTCGAAGCGGACGACCCGCGGGTCCTCGCGCCCGAAGAGGGTGCCGGCGAGCTCCGCCCGCCCGCCCTCTCCTTCGACCGTGAGCCCGACCAGCACCTGGTACTCGCCCGCGTGGCGATGGGTGGCGCGCACGACCTCGATGCCGCGCTGCTCCGCCATCCGCTCGGCGTTGACGTAGTTGACCGCCTCGCCCAGGAACGGGGTGAGGGCGCCGCGCACGGCGGCCACCGTCACCGGCGCCCGCAGCCCCTCCTCGATCCCCCAGAGATCGACCTGGAGCTTGCTCAGGCCGCCGCCGAGGAGCGAGCTCGCCAGCCGGCCCAGCTTCTCGCCCAGCGCCAGAAAGGGCTCGCCCCGGGTGCCGCCGGCGGCGAACGGCAGGTTGACCGCGGTGACGGCGAGCGAGCCGTCGAGGGCCTCGAGCACCATGCGCGCGGTCTCCGTCGCCACCCGCTCCTGCGCCTCGCGGGTCTGGGCGCCGATGTGGGGGGTGGCGACGACCCGCGGATGGGCGACGAGGGCGCTCATCTTCGGCGGCTCCTGGGCGAAGACGTCGAGGGCGGCGCCGCCGACCCGGCCCGCCTCGAGCGCCTCGAGCAGCGCCTCCTCGTCCACCACCCCGCCGCGGGCGCAGTTGACGACCAGCGCCCCCGGCTTGAGCTTCGCCAGCCGCTCGCGCCCGAGGAGGCCGCGGGTGCGGTCGGTGAGCGGCACGTGGAGGGTGACCACGTCGGCGCGCGGCAGCAGCTCGTCGAGCGAGACCAGCTCGATCTCCAGCCGCCGCGCGACGCCCGAGTCGAGGTAGGGGTCGTGAGCGATGACCTTCATCTCGAAGGCGCGGGCGCGGACGGCGACCGACTGGCCGATCCGGCCCAGCCCCACGACCCCCAGCACCTTGCCGTTCAGCTCGCTGCCCAGGAAGCGCTTGCGGTCCCACTCGCCCGCCTTCATCGAGGCGTCGGCGCCGGCCACGTTGCGGGCCAGGGCGAGGAGCAGCGCGAAGGTGTGCTCGGTGGCCGAGACCAGGTTCGCGGTCGGGGCGTTGACGACGAGGATGCCGCGCTCGGTGGCGCGGGCGACGTCGACGTTGTCCACGCCGATGCCGGCGCGGCCCACGACCCGCAGCTCCCCGGCGGCCGCGAGCAGCTCCCCGTCGACCCGGGTGGTGCTGCGCACGATCAGGGCGTCGCAGTCGGAGACGATCTCGGCGATCCGCGGCCGATCGGCGGCCGCCAGCTCCACGACCTCGGCGCCCGCGGCGCGCAGGACCTCCAGGCCCGCGGGGTGGAGGGGGTCGGCGACGAGGATGCGGTGCACGCGCGGGCTTCCGGCTTCCGGCTAACGCTCGGGTCCCGCGGCGGCGGCCACCGCCGCCCGCTCCTCGGCGACGACCTCGTCGATCGCGGCGAAGAGCCGGTCGAGGTCGGCGCCGCGCACCTCGCCCATGTGGCCGATGCGGAACGTCGTCGGCTTCCAGTCGCCGTAGCCGCCGGCGACCGTGAAGCCGCGGCGGGCGAGGCCGGCGCGCAGCCGGGCCGGCTCCACCCCGGCCGGCGGCTTGAGACACGAGACGGTCCAGGAGCGGCACTCGGGCGCCGCCACGTGCTCGAAGCCGTTGCGCTCCGCCCAGGCGGCGGTGTGGAGCATCAGCTCACGGTGGCGCTCCCAGCGCGCCTCGACCCCCTCCTCGAGGATCACGTCGAGCTGCCGGTCGAGGGCGTAGACCAGCGAGACCGCCGGCGTGGTGATGGTGCCGCCGGCGCGGTGCTTGTCGCGGTAGCGCAGCAGGTCGGTATAGAAGCCGCGGAGCGACAGCTTCG